>CAYOBS010000177.1:0-7778 GCA_964402305.1 uncultured Planctomycetaceae bacterium
GTGTCTGGACATGCAGACGACCATGCTCGAGGCCGAGAAGACCGCCCAGGTCGTCTCCGGCTGGATCACCAAGTATGGCCCGGAACTCAAGGGCATCGTCAGCGCCGACGACTCTGGCGCCCAGATCGGCATCAACGAGGCGTGCAAGAACGCCGGGCGGGAGACGATCGTCCGCGTCGCGGCGGGCAACTCCAAGGTGGGCATGGACTTCGTCAAGGCCGGGTCGCTGCACGCCATCACTTACCAGAGCCCCGAGGCCGACGGCGCGCTGCCGATGAAGCTCGCCGCCGACTGGTTCAACGGCAAGGCCGACCTCAAACCCGTCTACTACCTGCCCAAGCACGTCATCACCGCAAAGGACGTCGAGAACTATCTGCCCGCCCAGTGGTGAGCCGGCCCGGCTACGGCGAGGCGAGGCACAGGAGCGCACCCATGAAGCGATACGGACAGGTCATCAAGGTCCGCCCGGAGAGATTCGACGAGTACCGGCGGCTGCACGCGGCCGTCTGGCCGGACGTGCTGAAGAAGATCGCCGAGTGCAACATCCGCAACTACTCGATCTATCACAAGGACGGGTATCTCTTCAGCTACTTCGAGTACGTCGGCGACGACTTCGACGCGGACATGGCCAAGATGGCCGACGACGAGACCACACAAAAGTGGTGGGCCGTCTGCAAACCCTGCCAGCAGCCGCTGGAAACCCGCGCGCCCGGGCAGTGGTGGGCCGGCATGGAAGAGGTGTTCCATTGCCAATGACGCCCCGCGAGCGGGTCCTGACGGCCTTCGCGCACGAGCAGCCGGACCGCGTGCCGAGATGGTGCGGGGCGTCGGCGGAGTTCTGGACAAAAGCTAAACGCGACCTGGCACTGGACGACGAGGCCCTGCGCGTGCGGGTCGGCGACGACTTCCGCCGCGTACACGCCGAGTACGCCGGACCGGCGTTTCCGCTGCGCCACGCCGAAGCCACCTGCCGGACGATATTCGGCGTCGAGAGGGCGGGCCTGGGCTACGGCCAGCCGCTCGAGCATCCGTTGGCCGGCGCGACGGTCGCCCAGGTGCACGACTACCCCTGGCCGGACCCCGCATGGATGGACGTCTCGAAGATACGCGGACAGGCCCTGTCCTTCGGTGGGTGGTACGCCATCCTCGGCGGCGACTGGTCGCCGTTCTGGCACGACGCGATCGACCTGCTGGGCATGGAAAACCTGTACATGAAAATGTACGACGAGCCCAATCTGGTCGACGCGGTGATGGGACGCATGGTGGACTACTACGTGGCCGTCAGCGAACGGATCTTCGCCGTGGCGGGCGACGCGATCGACATCTTCTTTATCGGCAACGACCTGGGCAGCCAGACCGGCCCGCTGCTGGGTCCGGGGCTTTTCGAGCGGTTCATCCTTCCCCACCTGCGCCGGCTGATCGACCTCGGGCACGCACATGGACTCAAGGTGCAGATGCACTGCTGCGGGGGTTTCCGCCCGCTGATTCCCGCGCTGATCGACGCGGGGCTCGACGCCCTGCACGCCGTTCAGCCGTGCTGTGCCGGAATGGACCTGCGGGCGCTGAAGGCGGACTTCGGCGAGAGGATTGTATTCAACGGCGCCATTGACTCGCATCACGTGCTCATCGACGGCACGCCGGAAAGCATCCGCCGCGACGTGCGGAAGGTGCTGGAGGTAATGATGCCCGGCGGAGGCTACATCGCCGGCGCCAGCCACGACACCATCCTGGAGGAAACGCCCACCGAAAACGTCCTGGCCATGTTCGACGCCATCGGCGAGTTTGGCCGGTACCCGGCCGGATGACTCGGCGTCAGTCCCACTCTTCGAGGATGCTGCTCATCAGGGCATCCAGCTCCGCCGCCTCGGCGGCCACGCGGGCGACCTGGGGCGACTGCTCGGTCTGCCTGTAGTACCGGTCGAGCAGGCTCAGCGCATAGTAGCGGCAGCGGAGTATCTCGAAGCCGTTAAGCCGGCGCCAGTCCATTTGCCCCAGGCGGCGGTTCTCGCTTTCGAGGTAGTTGATCTCGCCCTGGCTGGGCATGGCCATGCGATTGTACATGTCGCCCAGCGCCAAGTAGGACATCGATATCGGCTCGAGCTGCTGGGCCTTCTTGATGTCCGCCACGGCCTCTTTGGGAAGATTTATCAGCGCGGAACTCAGGCACATCCCCCTGCTGAGGTGCGCGTAGGCCTTGTTGGGGTACTCCAGTTTCCCGGCAAGGCACCGGCGGATGACTTCCCGGCACTCCGGCAGGCGGGAGTTGGCGAGGATTATGTTCTCGCCGTCGTAGAAGATCGGCACCCACACCGCGCCCTGGTCATACACGGCCTTGCGCATGAGCGAACTGTACGAGCTGCCCATCGGGACGATTATCCACCGGACGCCCAGCTCCTGCAGCTTGCTCAGCGGCGCCAGGCCCGCGATCAGGTCGCGCTGGAGCTTGTACGTGTCGATCGCATACGCCTGCTGCGCCCGGCCGCCGACGAACATCTTGAGCTTCGGGCAGTACCAGCGCAGGTAACCTTCCCACCGCCACTCGTTGAAGCACCTGCCGGACAGGTCGTTGGCCAGTATGAAGTCCTTGGCGTGCGGCGGGAACATCTGGTAGACGATCATGTTCTTCAGCACGCTTCGGTATTGCACGAGCGGGTTGTCGGCGCGGTAGCGGTTGTAGTTGGCCGCGGCCTGGATGCCGATGACGACCATGACGGCCAGGCCGATAATGATGGCCGGCAGGTGCCAGATGAGTCCCTCGCCCGGCGTGAAGTGTACTTTGGCGGCGGCGCCGGTCTGCCCGGCCTTTGCGCGGCCTGGCTCGTCGCGGCCGACAAGGATTCCGCCCAGCCAGCCGGCCAGCCACTGCATGCGGCGCGCCAGCAGCGGCGCCAGCAGCATCAGCGCCAGCGGCATGAACCGCCTGGCGCCGAAGGCCATCTTTATTCCCCCAGCCGCCATGCAGACGTCGAAAACCACGATGCCGATTCGCTCGGCGCTCCAGGGCGCCATCTGCCGCCGGACCATCCATGCCGATATCGCCGCGATTGAAACGCCCGCCGTGAACAGCCCGATCAGCGGGTAGACGATCAGCACCGTAAGCCAGCCGTAGTATTGGAGCCTGACGCCGTGCAGCGCATCGGCTGAGACGTTGCGCTCGTATTCGTACTTGTCGACGAGCTTGCCGAACACGTTGTGAACGGGCGCCGCCTGGGCGACTATGACCACGCACAGGCCGACGATCACCGCCAGCAGGACAAAATCCTCGACGTCCAGCAGCTTGCGATCACGGATCCTGATTGCCACGCCCAGCGGCACCAGCGTGCAGAAAAGCCCCAAGATGCCGAAAAACTCCCACGACGTGCCGAATGTGTTGGGCAACTCCCTCAGGTCGGTCGTGAAAATGCTGTTCCACTCGATCACGCTGCGCCAAATGTCACTGTCCTTGCTGAAGGTCACAACGTACGGCTGGGTCAGGTTCCACATCTCCCAGAAGGGCATGCTCAGCTTGCCCAAGTTGCGAAAGGCGTTGTGTATGCCGAACGGCGTGACAATGCCCGCCAGCACCAACGCCCCCAGCGCCGCCGCCAGGTAAGGCCACTTCGCCCGAAGGTGCTTCTTGAGGCGGGCCGAGACCGGCTCGCCCCCGTCGCCCGGGCCGGCCAAGCCTTCTGTCCTGACTTTCCGGCGGATGCCGTACCAGATTGCCAGCGAAGTTGCGAAGCCCACGACGGCCCAGATGACCTTGGGCGTAAACAGGCCTCGCAGGACGACGACGATGACGGAGCGCATCGGGTCGCCGACCGACCGCGTGACCGCGGCGCCGGAGTTTGCGTCGATGATGTACCACAAGCTCGCGGCGGTCGAGGCCGCGATGGCAACGCCCGGCACCCACGCCGCCAGCCTCTTTCGCCCTAGCATCGGCAGGATCACCACGCACGTCGCCCAGAAGAATATCGCCAGCAGACCCAGCGTGAATCCGCCGTGCAGGTTCGCCCAGATCACGCCGAAGACCAGCATCGTCAGCCAGATCCGCCGCGGCTTTTGGGCGGTGCGGTACAGCACGTGGAGCATGACCGGCACGAACATCAGCGTGGTCAGGTTGGGGCGAAGGTCGATGAAGCTTCGCCCGGCCGCGATCACCCCGGCCGCAACTATCAGCGCCACGGGCCAGTCCGCGTCACGCCGCCGGCAGGCCAGGATAAGGAAAAGCGTCCCCGTCAGGATCATCAGGACCTTGAGGACCAGAAGCCCCGCCTCGCCGCCGAGCTCATTGGAAATCCAGTACAGCAGGTTCGTGCCCCAGTTCTGGTTTATCCAGACCCTGCCTTCGGTCGTGAAGGCCCAGTCGTCGACCTGCCCCATCTTACCGGCCAGGATGTCTCGCCCCGCCGCCAGGCCGACGTAGAGGTCGCCTGTGGGGCGCGGCACGGACCAGACCATCATGACGGCCAGGATGACCGTCGCCAGCGCGACGGCAATGAGGATATTCCGTCCGGCCCCGCCGGGGGCGCAGCCACCTTCAGGCATCAGCAATTCGGACGGGCCGATCACGAGTGCCTCGGCTTTGCTCGTGGCGGGCAATCTTGTCCCGGCCGTCGCAGGTGATTCACGTTCAGTCATCAACTCGTTACCTCGTGGTGGCCGCCGGCTGGCGCACCGGCACGGCGTCGGCCAGGCCGTATTCTGCCACGCGGCGGTTGAGCATGTCCAGAACGTCCAGCCGGGAAACGACAATCGCCTCGCCATCCAGCAATTCCCGCTCGACCTGCCCGGCCAGGATGCGGCTTGTGGTCCTGGACAGCAGCCAACTGCTCTGGGCCCACGAACTGAGCCAGCCCTTGTCCCACATAGTCGCCTTGCCGCCCTCGTGCTGCACCGCAAGCCGCGTGCGGCAAATGCGGCGCCGCCGGCGGAAGTCTTCCATGGCCGAGGCGGCCTCGCTCAGCCGGCATCGCCCGAGCACCTTGACCGCCAGCTCGCTCAGGGCATCGGAGGTAACGGTCAGCAAGGAGCTTCGCTTGAGGTAAATGCCGATGGCAATTGAAAGTTGCATCGCGTCGTACAGGCGCCCACGCCTGCCCTGCATCGCGCGAAACATAGACGCGGCCAGCTTGCGGGCGTCGAAGGGCTCCTCCGTCGAGTCGCTCTTGATGACCCGGATCTTCCATGATCCGTCCACGGGCACCGTCCTTGCTTGGCCTGCCGGCCAAGAAATCCGAAATTCGAAGCACGAAATCCTAAACAAATCCAAAGCACCAAATTCAAAACAAGAACCAAACCACAGGCACCAGATTCCAAACGGGTGCCCCTCATCTGGCTCCGGTCGTTTGTAATCTGTTGGCTATTTAGCTCTTGTCATTTGGAGTCTACGTCTGTCGGCCTTCGGCGTTTGAAGCATTTGAATTTGGTCATTTGAATTTATTTAGGATTTCGGATTTCGAGATTCGAGATTCGGCTTCTCGTTGCCTTCGAACAGATCCTTCTGTTCCGGGCCGCACACGGGCATCTCCTTGACGCCCTTGGCTTCTTCGATCAATTCGCCGACATCCGCGAACTGGCGGTACACGCTGGCGAATCGAATGTAAGCGATCTTGTCAACCAGCTTTAAGTGCCGGCCAACCGTGTCGCCGATGAAGTCCGACGGAACATCCTTCTCGAACTGCCGGAAAATGTCCTCTTCCGTCGCCTCCACGATCCCGCGAATCTGCGCATCCGTTACCGGACGCTTGTAGCAGGCCTGCTCCAGGCCCTGAATCACCTTCTGGCGGTCGTAAGGCTGGCGCGAGCCGTCCTTCTTGAGAACTGTCAGGCGCACGGTCTCCTCGACGCGCTCGTACGTGGTGAAACGCCGGCCGCACGCTTCGCACTGGCGGCGGCGGCGAACCACTCGCACCCCGTCGCTGCTGCGCGAGTCGATCACCCGGTCTTTGTCCTGTCCGCAGAAGGGACATTGCATCGCGATGCACCCCTATAGAGGGACGCGCTTCAATATGTGGCACAACCTGTAGTGTAGGAGGCCATGGCGCGGGTGTCAACAAAATCCGGCGTGAAAAACGCCGGATTTGGTAGCCGGGGAAGAGGAAAAAGCGGAACCCGGAACGCGGAACGCGGAACCCGGGGAAGAGGAAAAACCGGAACGCGGAACCCGGAACCCGGAGCCGGTAGTCCCGGCGCGCCGGGATAGCCGGCGCAGCCCTGCGTAGCCCCAGGCGAAGCAGGGTTCGCCCTGGTTGCAAACCGCGTCAAACTGGAACCAGTTCCGAAAAATGCGACAGCCTTTGGAGCCTGCCTGCCGGCAGGCAGGTGCGGCGACAAGTCCCGAAGGGGCGCCGTCGCCGCTTTGGATCGCGGACCACGTACACGCCAATGCGGACGCGCAAATGCCTCGACAACCCTTACCGCAGGCCAAGACCGCCCGGAATTGAAACCCCAGCCGCCCGCCAAGCAAAAGCGGCGAGGGCGCCCCGACTTCGCCGCTCCTTCGCCAAGGCTACGGAGGGCTACGTCGGGTCTGACGCCGCACTCCAAAGGCTCCGCTCCTTCCACGCCGACACCATCCTCATACACTGTGGACGGGATGCTTGCCTTCGCCGTCGGCCCGGCCACCGTCAGTTGCCCCTGGGATGCCTCAAGGCGCAAGTAATGCCCGCCACCGCGCCACATCTCGACTCTACCGGATTTACCATTCGGTGGTTGGGGGGGGGGCTAAGCAGGCCCGATGGTCGGAATCGTGACGTGCCGACAGGCACGTCACAATCCCGACCATCGGGCTCCCCGGTTCACCCCCACGTGCGTGGGGAATACGCTACCAGGATAAAACAATGGGCAACGGCAACTGGTTCACCCCCACGTGCGTGGGGAATACGGCCGGGCAGTGAAACTCAACCGACGCCAATTCGGTTCACCCCCACGTGCGTGGGGAATACAGGTCAACGCCGATCCCGCCGCTGTGCTCCTGCGGTTCACCCCCACGTGCGTGGGGAATACCGGCGTGTGCCACAGGGCGTGGCAGATGCCCACGGTTCACCCCCACGTGCGTGGGGAATACCCGCTCGGCAATCAGCGGCAGGGCGCGGTAGGCGGTTCACCCCCACGTGCGTGGGGAATACCCCGGCAACGCCTTGACGCCGATAGCTGTAGCGGTTCACCCCCACGTGCGTGGGGAATACCAGATAAGGAAAGGAAAAAACCAATGGTACAACGGTTCACCCCCACGTGCGTGGGGAATACCCGTGGGCCACGTCCACGGAGGCTCGACGGATCGGTTCACCCCCACGTGCGTGGGGAATACTGCGTCCCGCCGTGGTACGTCGCGCCGGCTGCCGGTTCACCCCCACGTGCGTGGGGAATACTGTCTTTGATTGGCTCAGCCATTGGGCACTTCCGGTTCACCCCCACGTGCGTGGGGAATACGGCAACCCCGCAACCTCCTGAATGTGGGTAGCCGGTTCACCCCCACGTGCGTGGGGAATACGTCCTGGCTGATTGCTTGCCTGTGCGGGCCTTGCGGTTCACCCCCACGTGCGTGGGGAATACCCGCTGACGACGCGCGACGCGGGGTCGGAAACCGGTTCACCCCCACGTGCGTGGGGAATACTGTAGCTGTACACTGAGGCGAAAGTCAGGATTCGGTTCACCCCCACGTGCGTGGGGAATACATCCTGGGGCATCCTACGCGTGATTTTTCGGCCGGTTCACCCCCACGTGCGTGGGGAATACCTGATGACTGACCACGACACCCCCCGCGAGAGCGGTTCACCCCCACGTGCGTGGGGAAT
>CAYOBS010000178.1:0-7759 GCA_964402305.1 uncultured Planctomycetaceae bacterium
CCGCCCCCGCCGCCCCGGCCGCCCCGGCAACGCGGTAGTTTGGCGTTTGGCAAGGGCTTCGGCTATCATAGACAATCCGAGAGCATGGATACCCAGCGCCTGACATTGCGGGAGGTAGCCGAGATCGTCGGCGGCAGCGTCGAGGGCGACGCGTCGTTCGTCGCGGAGTCAATCGCCCCGCTCGACGAGGCCGGGCCGGAGAACCTGACTTTCGCCGACGCCCGCCACTTGGTCGGCCTGGCGGCAAGCAAGGCCGGCGCGGCGCTGGTCGAGGCCGATGGCGCGGTCGACTTCGCCGACAGGCCCATCGTCCGCGTCGCCAGCGTTCAGCAGGCGATCTACCAACTGCTCTGCCGCCTGGCCAGGCCCGACGACCTGCCCGCGCCGGGGATCTGCCCGACGGCGTCGGTTGCGCCCGACGCGAAGCTTGGCCGGGATGCAGCCATCGGACCGGGCGCGGTCCTCGGCGCTGGCGCCGCCATAGGTGACCGCACGGTCCTGTGCGCCAACGCGGCCGTCACTGCCGGCTGCGTGGTCGGCGACGACTGCGTGCTGGCCGAGGGTGCAGTGATACGCAGCCGCAGCGTCATTGGCAACCGCGTGCGGATCGGCCCAAACAGCGTGATCGGCTACGACGGCTTCGGTTTTCAGACGGTCGACGGCGTGCATCGCCGCTTTCCGCACATCGGCAACGTGGTCATCGAGGACGACGTGGAGATCGACGCCTGCTCGTGCATCGACCGCGCGAAGTTCGGCTCGACGCGGATTTGCCGCGGCGTGAAGATCGACAACCTGGTGCAGGTGGCTCACAACTGCCTGGTCGGCCCCGGCAGCATACTCGCCGGTCAGGTCGGCATTGCCGGCAGCGTGAAGCTAGGGCGGTACTGCGTCCTGGGCGGTCAAGTCGGCGTGAGGGACAACCTCACAATCGGCGACGGCGCACAGTTGGGAGCCCAGGCCGGCGCATTGCAGGATCTGCCCGGGGGCGAAAAGTACGCCGGCACCCCAGCCCGCCCGGCGACTGAGATGATACGTATGTGGCATTCATTGGTGAAGCTGCCGGACCTGCTCCAGCGTGTCCGCGAACTTGAAACGAGGCTCGCAGCCCTTGAGTCCAGCAAAACAGAAAACCATTGAAAGACCCGCGGATGTGACGGGCACGGGCCTCTTCAGCGGCCTGACCTGCCGCCTGAGGTTCATCCCGGCCGGGGCCGATTCCGGCGTGACGTTCATCCGGACGGACCTGCCGGCCCCCGCGCGCATCTTGGCCGACATATCCAACGTCGGCAAACGGGCCCGCAGGACCAGTCTGGTAAACGGCACGGTGCAGGTCGAGACGGTCGAGCACGTCCTGTCGGCCGTGTCGGGAATGGGAATCGACAACGTCGACATCGAGGTGTCGGCGGCCGAGATGCCGAGTTTCGACGGCTCGGCCGGGCCGTTCGTCGAGGCCCTCAAGCAGGCCGGCGTACGGGAACTGGACGCCGACCAGCGGGTGCTGGTCATCGACGAGCCGATGACCGTCGCGAATGACGACTCGACCCTGGCGGCCCTGCCTGGCCCGGAGGACTACCTGGACATCGTTTACGACCTGGACTACTCCGATGCCCCGTCGATAGGCCGGCAGGTGGTGGCGTTTCGGCTGGACAGCGACGACTTCGCGACGAAGATCGCCCCGGCGCGGACGTTCAGCCTCCAGGCCGAGGCGGTGGAGATGCAGGCCCGCGGCGTCGGGGCGCACCTGACGCCCAAGGACGTGCTGGTTGTCGGTCCCGACGGGCCGATCGACAACGCCTTCCGCTTCCCCGACGAGTGCGCCAGGCACAAGATATGCGACCTCGTGGGCGACCTGGCGCTTCTTGGCAGGCATCTCAGGGGGCGGATCGTCGCCCACAAGACCGGGCACGAGAACAACCACGCCCTGGTCCGCAAGCTCGTCAAGAGCCTCGCCGAGCGCCAGCGGGCCATGGCCCTGGCCGGCGAGCCGGTGATGGACATCCGCAAGGTGATGCGGCTGCTGCCGCACCGCTACCCGTTCCTGATGGTCGACCGGATCATCGAGCTCGACGGCGACCGCAAGGCCGTGGGGCTCAAGAACGTCTCGATAAACGAGCCGTACTTCCAGGGCCATTACCCCGGCCAGCCGATCATGCCCGGCGTTATGATCCTCGAGGCCTTGGCGCAACTTTCGGGCATACTGCTGAGCCGCCGGCTGGAGCACACGGGCAAGGTCGCGGTCCTGCTGAGCATGGACCGCGTGAAGATGCGTCGGCCTGTCCGCCCCGGAGACCAGCTCATCCTCGAGGCCGAGCGGCTTCACGTTCGCAGCCGCACCGGGCACTGTCGCTGCCGGGCATTGATCGGGTCCGACGTTGCGGCCGAGGCGGAAATCAAGTTCATGCTCGTCGACGCCGAGCCAGTCTGACCGGAAGAACGCCGAGAACACGCACACATGCCAGAGATATCCCCGCACGCGATTGTGGAGCCCACGGCCGAGGTGGCCGACGACGTAACCATCGGCCCGTTCTGTTACGTCGGGCCGCGAGTCCGCATCGGCCCCGGGAGCCGAATCGCCAACAACGTCACCCTGCTGGGCCGCACGACTCTCGGCCAGCGGACCGAGGTGTTCCCGATGTCGGTCATCGGCGCGGCCCCGCCGGGCGCGGGCGAGGCCGACGGGCAGTGCGTGCTTGGCGAGGCCAACGCCATCCGCGAGCACGTGACGATCTACGCCGGCGCCGACAAGCCCACGCGCATCGGCAACCACAACCTGATCATGATCGCCAGCCAGATCGACCCAGGCGCGCAGCTCGGCGATCACGGGATCTTCGACAACTGCACGAAGATCGGCGCCTCAGCGATCATCGAGGACTACGTCCGCATGAGCGGTTTCGCGGCCGTCGCCGACGGCGCCCGCGTCGGGGCGTATTCCTTCGTGGCCGGTTACGCCGGCGTGCAGAACGACGCCCCGCCCTACGCGATGCTCCAGGGCTTTCCCGTCCGGGTTCGCGGCCTGAACACGCGGAACCTCAAGGCGTGCGGCTTCGGCGAGCAGGACATTCACGCCCTCAAGGCCGCGTTCCGCGAGTTGTTCAACGGGCGCGGCGTGGAGGTCAAGCGCGACGCGCTGGATCGCCTTGCCCGCGACCAGAAGGCCAACCCGTATGTCCGCAAGCTCACCGACGCGCTTCAGGCCGCCGCCGCCAAGGCGGGCGCCCAGGACGGGCAAGATGACTGACCTGTCAGTCCTTCGCGAGATCGACCCTGCCGCCCGCATCGCCCCCGACGCGACGGTGGGGCTTTACAGCGTGATCGGCCCGAACGTGACGATCGGCCCTGGCACGGCCGTGGGCCGGCGAGTGACGATCGTCGGCCACACGCACCTGGGTTCCGGCAACGTCGTCGGCGAGGGCTGCGTGCTCGGTTCGGCCCCGCAGGACCTCAAGTACGCCGGCGGGCCTACGATGCTGCACGTCGGGCATCGAAACCGCTTCGGGCGGGAGGTCACCGTCCACATCGGCACCGAGTCCGGCGGCGCACTTACGCGCATCGGCGACGACAACATCCTGATGGACGGCTGCCACGTCGCGCACGACTGCTTCGTGGACGACCGGGTGTATCTCGGGCGAAGCGTGCTGCTGGCCGGGCACATCCGCGTGCAGACCGGCGCGCGGATCGAGGACCTTTGCGGCCTGCACCACTTCGTGACAATCGGGCTCTTCGCGCGGGTCGGCCCGCACACGCCGGTGCGGCGCGACGTGCCGCCCTTCACGGACTTTCGCAGCTTCGACCACGACTGGGAATCGCCCCCGAGCGTCTGCGGCGTGCATGAGGCGGGCATCGCCGCCGCCGGCCTGCCCCGCGAGCAGGAGAAGGAGTTGCGGTTCGCCCTGAAGGAGCTGTTCGATGACGAGTCGGCCCTCCAGACCAAGATCGAGCAGCTCGTGAACATGGGCGTCGAGGGCGAGGCGGCCAGGCTCTGTGAGTTCTGCCTCCGCTCGCTACAGGGGCTCTACGGGCGATGCCGCGAGGTCTACCGCGGCAAGGTCCCCCCGGAAGTCAGGCGGCACCTGTCGCCGGAGGCCGGCATCGACACCAAGGAGCATTACGATGAGCTTTAGGGTCGCCGTTGTCGGCTGCGGGCGAATGGGCAAGCTCCACGCTCGCGTCCTGGGCGAGATGCCCTCGGCGGAGCTTGCCTGCGTCGTGGACGCCAATCCTGCCGCCGCCGGATCCCTGGCAAAGCAGCGGAATTGCCGGGCTCTGACGGACGTCTCCGAGGCCGTGGGACTGGTCGATGCGGCAATCATCGCCGTGCCGACGGTCCATCACCTCGCGGCCGCCAGGCCTTTTATTGAGGCCGGCAAGCCGGTGCTGATTGAAAAGCCGTTCACCGACGACATTGCCGGCGGGCAGGAGCTGCTGGCCCTGGCCGCCAGGACCAACACAAGCGTCCAGGTCGGGCACACGGAGCGGTTCAACCCGGCCGTCATCGCGATGAAGAAGTACGCCATCCGTCCGAAGTTCATCGAGGCCCAGCGCATAAGCCCGTTCACGTTCCGCTCCGCCGACGTCGGCGTGGTGCTGGACATGATGATCCACGACCTGGACCTGGTGCTGATGATGGTCGGCGGCGCCGAGGTCGAGAGCCTGCACGCGGTGGGCGTCAACGTGATCGGCTCGACGGAGGACATCTGCAACGCCAGGCTGATCTTCGACAACGGCTGCGTCGCCAACGTCACCGCCAGCAGGCTTGCGATCAAGACCGAGCGGAAGATGCGGATATTTTCCGAGGAGGCATACCTGTCGGTAGACTATGGCAAAAAGGTCGGGGTGGTGATAAACAAGAGCCAGAACCTGGACCTTATCCAGATGGCCCGCGAACTGGACGTGGCGGACCTGGCCGAGCTTGCACAGTCCGTGGACTACACCAAGCTGCTGAAGGTCGAGCAGTTGGTCGTGGATGAGTCCATCGAGCCGCTGCGCCGCCAGGCCGAGGCGTTCCGCGCCACGGTGGTCGACGGCCAGCCGCCGGTTGTCTCCGCCGCCGACGGGCTTGCCGCCGTGAGGCTCGCCCAGCGGATAGTCGACCAGATAAAGTCGTACCGATGGGACGGCAAGGCCTCGCGGCGGACGGGGCTGGGCGTTATATCCAAGGATGCCTGAGCCGCTTTGGCCCGGGCCGTGAAATAGAGGTGAACACATGCGAAACTTCATACTTGTCCTGACGGCGGCGGCACTGGCCGGGTGTAGTTCGTCAAGCTTTTCGACGTGGCGGCTGCCCTCGCGAGGCGGCGACACGACGCCGGTCTCCAAGCCCATCGAGGCGTTGCCTGCTGAAAAGCCTGCCGAAAAGCCCGCCCCGGCGCCCGTGGCGACCCCGGCGCCCGCCCCGGCAGCCCAAGCCGCTGTCGCGCCCGTCGCGGCCCCGGCGCCAGGTCCGATTCCGCTGACGGACCTCTCGCCGGCCAAACCGCCCGCCGACGCGCCCAAGCCGGCCGCCGCGCCGAAGCCCGAACCAGAAATGGTCACCGCCCCGGACCCCGTGGTGACCGCCCCGCCAAAGCCAGCCCAGCCAGGCCGTCCTGTCATGGCGTACGTCAACGGCGAGCCGCTCTACATGGACCAGTTGAACCAGTTGCTCATCACCGGCTACGGCATGTCCATCGCCCAGCAGCTAGTCGCCAACGAGCTCGTCCGCCAGGAGGCACAGCGAAAGGGCCTCGCCGTCACCTACGCCGAGGTCGAGGCCGAGCACCAGCGGACCATGGACGCCATGTTCTCGACCGTCAGCGAACCCAACCAGCGGCAGCGACTGCTGGAACAACTGCTCAAGCGGAACAACGTTTCGCAGGACCAGTGGAACCTGACCATGCGGCGAAACACCCTGCTGGCCAAGCTGGCCGACAACCAGGTGCAGGTGACCGAGGAGGAGACCAAGGAGGAGTTCGACCGCCAGTACGAGCGGAAGGTCAAGGTCCAGCACATTCAGACCGCCACCCTGGCCGACGCGCAGAAGGTCCTGAAGGACCTGGCCGACGGCGCGGAGTTCACGGCCATGGTGAACAAGTACTCGATCGGCCCGACCGCCGACAAGGCCGGGCTGCTCGAGCCGTTCGGCTCGAGGGACACAGGCACCCCGCCGGCGCTGCGGCAGGTGGCGATGGGCATGAAGAAGGTCGGCGAGGTCTCCGACCCGGTCCAGGTGGGCACGGCCTTTCACATCCTCAAGCTGCTGGCGATAATCGAACCCGAGAACATAAAGTACGAGAATGTCCGTGCCAGGCTGGCCGTGGATGTGCGCAAAAGAAAGGCCGTAGCCCTGCAACAGGACATCCTTCAGATACTCGTCCGCGGCGGGAAGTTGCAGTACGTGGACCCGATCCTGAAAAGCCAGGCCGACCAGGGACGATAAGCGTGAGTGACGACTGGACAATCGACGTTTCGGCGAGGATTCGCCGCCTTCCGCCATACCTTTTCGGGCGGCTCAACGCCATGCTGCTCGCCAAGCGCCAGCAGGACGTCGACGTGATCGACCTTGGCATGGGGAACCCCTCGGATCCCTCGCCCAAGGACGTGGTCGAGAAGCTCTGCGAGTCCGTCCGCGACGGGCGGACGCACCGCTACAGCAAGTCCATCGGCATCTACAATCTCCGCCGCGAGGTCGCCAGGCTCTACGACCGCATCTACGGCGTGGCGCTCGACCCCAACAAGGAAGTCGTCGCCACCATAGGCTCGAAGGAAGGCTTCTCGCACATGTGCCTGGCGCTGCTGGGCTCGGGCGACACCGCCATCGTCGGCGACCCGTACTTCCCGATCCACGTCTACGGCGTGGCGCTGGCCGGCGCGAACGTCATCAACGTGCCGCTGGGCAACGACGAGGCGTTCCTCGACCGCGTCGGGTACGTCACCCAGCACCTCTACCCGCGCCCCAAGTGCCTGATCCTCAACTACCCGCACAACCCCACCGCCATGACGGTGGACGGCGTGGATTTCTTCGACCGCGTCGTCGCACTGGCCAAACGCGACGGGATCATGGTCATCCACGACTTCGCCTACGGGCGGACGTGCTTCGACGGCTACAAGGCCCCAAGCTTCCTCCAGGCAAAGGGCGCTAAGGACGTCGGCGTCGAGTTCCTCACCATGTCCAAGCCGTACAACATGGCCGGCTGGCGGATCGGCTTCTGCGTGGGCAACTCCGAGATGGTCCGCGCCCTGGCAACCATCAAGGGCTACTACGACTACGGCATCTTCACGCCCATCCAGGTCGCCAGCATCATCGCCATGCGCGAGGGCGAGGAGATGGTTGCCCGGCAGGCCAAACTCTACCAGGCCCGGCGGGACGTCGTCGTCGAGGGCTGCCGCAAGCTCGGCTGGCAGGCCGACTCGCCGCGAGCCAGCATGTTCGTCTGGGCTCGCATCTCCGACGAGCACCTGGCCGGGCAAGGCTCCATCGACTTCTCCCTGCGGATGCTCGAGGAGGCCGAGGTCGTCCTGTCACCCGGAAGGGCGTTCGGCGAGAACGGCGAAAACTGCGTCAGGATCGCACTGGTCGAAAACGAGATGCGCCTCAAGCAGGCCTTCCGCCAGCTTGACCGCGCACTGAACAAGGGCATCAAGGCCCCCTCAGCCACCAGGCAGAAACGCAAACAGCAGCGGCCCCAAAAGCAGTAGCCGGGAAAAGACAAAAGCGGAACCGGGCATTGGGAACCTGGAACCAGGAACCAGGAACCCGGAACCTGGAATCCGGAACCCGGAA
>CAYOBS010000179.1:0-7744 GCA_964402305.1 uncultured Planctomycetaceae bacterium
CTGACCACAAGTGCCCCGTGCATTTTCATGGCGATTCCATCGGCACAATCTTGAATATCACCCGCGGCTACCCATACTTCGTCCAATACGTGTGTCGAGAGGCATTTGACATATGGATACAGAGCATGGATAACGGCCAGGCGCCTACCAGCATCCCGGCGGATGCGCTGGTTCGCAAACTCGACACCGACTTCTTCTCAGGGAGATGGGCCAAGGCGACAGATCGGCAGCGACAATTGCTTGGTGTCATAGCTCAACTCCCAAACTGTGACGCCGAATTCACCGTACAGGACGTGACCGAACATCGAGCGAACCAAGACTTGGTAAAGCCATTTAGCAGCAGTCACATCAACCAGATTCTTGCCACTCTTTCTGAGGTCGGGCTGGTGTACAAGAATAGGCACGGCAAATACTCCTTTGCTGTGCCACTACTTGGGCAGTTTATTCGCAGGCAGTCTGTCCAGTAGAACATCGCCTTGTCCCGTGATTTTCTGGCTACGCGCTCGCCGTATGTCCTCCCCCGGTGGCCTTCTCCGCAACAGAGAGGGCGACCTGGGCGACATCCCTGCGCGACTCGCGGACCAGTTTCTTTCTTTTCGGCCCTCACCCTCGTCCTCGGCCTTTTGTCTTTTCGGGTGATCGTAGGGGGATGGCCGACTGCGTTTGTTTTTCGTCTTTCTCCAAAGTGAATCGCAGCAGGTAGAGCTTTCGTCCTTTGCGCCGGGCGGGGGGATACAAGTCGCGCAGGGCGGTTTTGAGGGCCTTGAGGCCGGCCAGGCCGTCTGCCTGGGCGTCGGCGTCGGTCAGGTCGGCGAATTTCACGCACGTGGCCTCGTCGATGCGGACCTTGCCCAGCCCGCGGATTGTCTGAAGGCTGCCCGGCCTGACCTGGCGCCGCCGCCAGTAGCGAAGCGTAGTGGTTTTCCCGCCTGAACGTATCGCCTCGAAGAACACCTTCTTCATCAGGAGCATCGCCATGACCTCTATTGCCGCTGTTGCTGCCGTTGGGGCTGCTGCCGCCGTTGCCAAAAAACCTGGCTGGTCGGTCATCGTCAACGCCCGCATCCGCCGCCCGATCCACGCGTCGAGCGAGGCGGGCGCCGTCGCGGCCATGTTCGGCCTGTCGGGCTGCCAGGAAGAGACGTTGTACGACCAGTTTCCCTTCGAGATCAAGCCCGGGATGATAGTTGTGGTAACCGGGCCTTCGGGGGCCGGCAAGAGCGTGCTGCTGCGGGAGGTCGCCCGGCAGGTTCGCGGCGCCGCCTGGCTGGATGCGGAGCAGTTGGCGGCGTGCGACAGCCCGGCCGTCGATGTGCTCGAAGGCGGGTCCCTTGTCGGCAGGCTGGAGATGCTCTCTCGCTGCGGCCTGGCCGAGGCGACGGCACTGGTTGCGCCCGCGCGTTTCCTTTCCGGCGGCCAGCAGGCGCGGCTGGCGCTGGCGCGTGTGCTTCACGCGGCCCGGCTGTCGGGGCGGACTGAACTCGTTATCGCCGACGAGTTCTGCTCGGCCCTGGACCTCCAGACGGCGCGAGGCCTTTGTCGGCGTGTGCGGAGGCTGGTGACGGGCAGCAGGCTGGCTCTTCTGGCCGCGACGCCCCGGCCGGAGCTTGTGCCGGACCTCCAGCCGGACCTGGTGATCCTCAAACCGCTGGGCGCACCGGCCCGCATGCTGGATGCTCCGCGCCGGGCGCGCGGCGACGAAGTGCGGCGCTGGCCGATTGACCGCGGCACGATCCGCGACTACCACGAACTGGCGGGCTTCCACTACCTGGCCGGGCCGCCGGCGTGCCACAAGCGGGTCTACGTCGTTCGCCGCCCGCAGGCCGGGCGGTATCGCCGCTGGCGCGACCTGGCCGGCGCGGACTTAGCGGCCGTGCTGGTGGTCTCGCCGCCGCTGCTGACCGTTCGTGGGCGCAACATCGCCACGGCAGGGCGCTACTCCGGGGCCGACCGCCGCGAGGCGACCAGGCGGCTCAACCGCGAGATGGAGTGCATCTCGCGCGTGATCGTCCACCCGACCTATCGCGGCAGCGGCCTGGCTGAGCGACTGGTCCGCCACGCGCTTGCCACCGCCCAGACGCCGCTGGTCGAGGCCCTTGCGGCGATGGGGCGGGTGCATCCGTTCTTCGAAAAGGCCGGCATGAGCCCGACGTTCCTCGAGCCCGACGCCGTCAGCCGGCGCCTTCTGGCCGCGGCCGGGGCCGTTGGACTGACCGCCGCGGACGTCGCCGCCGTCGAGCCCGTCCGCAAGATTCTTACCACGCGGGCCGGCGGGCGCGGCCGCTCCGCGCGGGCCAGGCGGGCCGTCGCGAAGTTTAGCCGCGAGCTGGACCGCTGCATCGCCCGCGCCTTCTCGCCGGACCACCTCCGCCGCCTCGAAGACCCCCTGGCTGAGCTTTGCCGGCGCACCGCCCGCCAGTACGTCTACTACCTCGCCGAAGTCGGGCGGTAGTGCGGTGGCGGCGGGGGGGAGGCGTGAAGAGTCCAGCCCTGTAGTGCAGCAAATCTGCAATGATGAACATTCTGCCCTTCAAGAAGCACGAAATACGAAACAAATTCAAAACACCCAATCCCAAACAAGGAACAAACAACAAGCACCAAGGTCCAAGCACCGTATTTATTGTACACACAAAAACAAAAGTCAATGCTTGACAAAAGTTTTTTCGTGTGTACAATGTTGTAATGGCGAAGCGAGGACGACCGCGTAAGAATGCGAAATGGCGAAAATGCGAACGCCTTGATCTGCGAGTAGATGCCGACGAAAAGAAGGTGTTCAAGTATGCTGCTGACCTGGCGAATCAGGAACTGTCTGTGTGGATTCGCATCCAGTTGCATAAGGCCGCAGGACAGGTGCCGAGCGAAAACGCGCATTCGACTAAAGATGTGAGCGAAACGTCCGATAAAGGGAATGTGGGCATAAACAATGACAGAACCAACGGTTAAGCCGAGCATCATCGCCCTTGTCATCTGCGATGACATTTATCAAGAGCACTCGACTGGCAAAACGGCCCTTGTCGGCCTGTTTAGCAATTTGCAGACATTCGGGAAATGCCCCATCATCCACCCAAAGATGGCCGTCTTTGTATCGGTTACGGGCTTGCGCCCATCCTCCTCTGCCAAATTGGAGATCATACACGCGGAGAATGATACACCCGTAGTCGTGGCAGAAGGCAAGTTTCCGGAAACAGTTGACCCACTTGCTATTGCCGATATGTGTTTTGTTCTGGTGAATGTGGCGTTCCCAACTCCAGGGACGTATTATGTTCGTTTCTGGAGCAACACGCATTTACTCGTAATGCGGCCATTTGAAGTAATTGAGATGCAACCACCAACGGGAGAGGAACAGAAATGACCAAAGGAGAAGTGATTCAGATCCCGCCCAGGATGGTGCTGAGTTCAATGACTTTCTGTCGTATTCCGCCTACAGTCGTTGTGTTCCCATCTGAGGCAAACACGATTGACCAGATGAACGTTGTTGAGGTCTCCGGCACGCTGGATTTCTGGAACGACGAGGCCGAGGATATTTACAAGCGGGACGATGGCCAATCAGTATAAATACGGCGATGTCTTATTGGTGTCTTATCCCTTTACCGACCAAAGCGCGGCAAAGCAGCGCCCCGTTTTGGTGATTTCTCAGACAAGGTTCAACCAAGGGCAAGATATTATCGTTTTGCCTCTCAGTTCGCGTGTGGATGTAGGGGACCCCTTCGGGTTTCCAATCTATGAATCCGACGCCTTTTTCCGAAATACAGGGCTACGTGTTTCATCGTCCGTGAAATGGTCAAAGCCAATGACAATCAGTAGCGTTGTAGTTACGCGAAAGCTCGGAGTTGTTCCAGCCGAAACCATGCGGCAACTGGCGGAGAAACTGCAAGGGCTGTTTACTCCGCCAACAACTACTGATGAATGAATAACCCGCCTTATTCGGATTTCTTACCCCGTGGTAATTCCCAGTGTATTCGACACCCGGCACTGTGCCGCACGTTTGCCCAACTTGCCGGTTTTCACCGGCCCGGCGGCGGGGTAGACTCTTGGACATGAGCGAGATGAGCGAGTTGAATGTTTTTCTCAACGGGCGGATCGTGCCGGAAAGTCAGGCGGCCGTCAGCGTGTCCGACGCGGGGCTGCTTCATGGTGTGTCGGTCTACACCACGGCCCTGGCGCACAACGGCGTGGTGTTCCGGCTGGACAGGCACCTCTGCCGGCTGTTCGACACGGCGGCGATACTCGGCATGCGGACCGACGCGACGCCGGAGGCCCTGGCCGGCGCGACGGCAAAGCTTCTGGCCGCCAACTCGCTGGCCGAGGCCCGCGTGCGGATCACGCTCACGCCGGGCAGCGTAAACGGCGGCGAGCCGACGACGCTGGTGACGGCCTCGCCGCTGCCGGTCTACCCGCCGCAGTGGTACGAGAAGGGCATCGGCGTGGTGATTTCCTCGCTGCGGCAGGGGTCAGGTCCGCCCGTTTACGGCTGCAAGACCGGCTGCTACCTGCCACGGATCCTCGCTCGCCAGGAGGCGGCGACAAAGGGCGCCGAGGAGGCCCTGTGGTTCACCGAGGACAACCGCCTGGCCGAGGCGTGCATGTGCAATGTCTTTATCGTCCTGGCCGGCGAGATCCTCACCCCGCCGACGCGAACGCCGGTGCTGCCGGGCATTGTCCGCGAGGCGGTGCTGGAGCTCTGCCGCCAGATGGAGGTACACTGCTCCGACAATCGCCCACTGACCATCCGGGAACTGCTGGATGCGCAGGAGGTGTTCCTGACAAGCGCCTGCGCCGCAGTCCGCCCGGTGGTTCGGATCGAGCGTCACGCGGTCGGCGACGAAAAGCCGGGGCCCGTAACGCGATGGGTCATGCAGGCGTACCGCGAACTGCTGGACCGCGAGTGCGGCCTGGCTGGCGAAGGAGTCCCGTCATGAAAGTAGCCGATGTGGTCCGCGTGCTGGAAACGCTTGCCCCCGTGGCCCTGGCCGAGGAGTGGGACAACGTCGGCCTGCTCGTCGGCGATCGCCGGCGGCGCGTGACAAAGCTGCTTGTCTGCATGGATGTTACTGAGCCAGTGCTGGCCGAGGCGGTCAAGGCCGGGGCGCAGATGATCCTTGCCCACCATCCGGTGATCTTCAAGAGCGTCGCCCGCGTGACGGCCGAGGATTCGCCCGTGGTCCACGAGGCCATCCGCCGCGGCGTCGCGATATACGCGGCCCACACCAATCTCGACAACGCCGCAGGCGGGACCAACGACGTCCTGGCCGACGCACTGGGCCTGGCCGACCGCCGCGCCATTACGCCGACGGTCCGCCTTGACCAGTGCAAGCTGGTTGTCTTCACGCCGCCGGAGGATGTGTCCCGCGTGGCCGAGGCCGCGTTCGACGCCGGGGCCTGGCAGATAGGCAACTACAGCCGCTGCGCTTTCCTGGCCCACGGGCTTGGCTCGTTCTGCCCGCGGGCAGGCGCGACCCCCACCGTCGGCCGGACCGGGCGACAAGAGGTGGTCGAGGAACTTCGGCTGGAGGTCATCTGCCCGCGCGGCAAAGCCCCGGCTGTGTGCGAGGCCATCTCGGCCGCCCACAGCTACGAGACTCCCGCCATCGACGTTTACCCGCTGGAGGATTTCCCCCCGGGCTGCGGCGGCGGGCGGGTCGGAATGCTGCGGCGGCCGATGACCGTGCGGTCGATCATCGCCCGGCTTAAGAAGGCCACCGGCGCGCCGCACGTTCAGGTCGCGGCCCCGGCCGGCCTTGGGCCCCCGAGGGGTGCGGACAAGGCGGACGGCCAGGGCAGGCTCGTGCGCCGCGTGGCGGTCTTCACCGGCGCCGGCGGTTCGGCCTGGGCGGCGGCGGCCACGGCGGGCGCGACGCTCTACGTCACCGGCGAGATGGGCTACCACGACGCTCTGGAGGCCGTTGCCGGCGGGCTGACCGTGCTGTGCCTCGGCCACGGGTACTCCGAGCGACCAGGCATTCGCGCATTGGCCCGCCGGGCGGGCGAGATGCTGGGCAAGCTCAAGGTGATAAACTCCGCCCGCGACCGCGACCCGTTCGCGACAGTCTGAAGAAGACGCAGATACGCGGAGACAAAAGAAGAAACGGATTACCGCAGAGGCACAGAGACACAGAGGTCAGAAGAAGAAAGTTGTAGTCACCAAGAATGACAATACTCGAAAGCCCCGAAGGGGCGACAGCACATAGCCGGGGGTGACCAAAGGGAACCCCCGGAACCTGTTCCAAATCACACAGAGCCCCGGCGGGGCGATGGCGATCCGGGAATGCATCGTGGACTATCCATCGCCCCGCCGGGGCTCATTATTTCTTGAGATTCGATTCCGGGGGTTCGCCAGTACGCTCACCCCCGGCTATACGCCATCGGCCCTCCGGGCCTCACTTCTTTGTCACTTCTTCGTGGGCGCTTTTGCGGGCGTTTTTTCAGGCGCCTTTGTCGGCGCGGATGGGGGCTTTACGGGGGTGGCGCCGGGTTTTGGCGCCACACCGCCGACAGGCTTGGGCAGGGCGGGCATTTCGGGTTTGCACCTGGGCACTTCCTTGGTCGAGACCTGGCGGAAGACCACGTAATCGGGCTTCTCATCCTGGCCAAGCTGGTAGACCCAGTAGATGACCGGGAGTTCGTTGCGTTTCCAGGTGGCCAGGAGTTTGCCTACCTGCGCGACGCCCTTGCCTATGGGCGCAGCGGTGAACTTCCATTTGGGCACCTCGCCGTCGGCTGTGCTGACGGCCAGGATGTAGCCCACCGGGTAGTGGTCGATCGGGCCGCCGGTGAGCTTCGCCTTGCCGCCCTCATCTCCGGCCGATGCCCCCCCGCGCCTCGCGACAAGGCGGAACTGTGTCCCGGCCAGGCGGGTCCAATCGTCGCTGTCGCCGGCGTCGGAGTCTATCTGCATGCCGATCAGAAGGATCTGGCTGGCCCCCGGCGTGGCCAGGAGCGGGTCGTTCAGGGTATCAACTTTCTTGAGGGTCTCCTCATCGCCCTTAAAGGCCTTCTTCAGGTCCTCCGGTTTCGGCAAGTAGGCGGATTTTATCCGCATGGTGTCGGGGCGGGCGAAGGTCGTGCCGTTGGCCCCGGCCGTGTTGCGCGCCGCGGCGGCCTCGCGCAGGAGGTCGGCGTGCAGGTGGTTGAAGCCGCCCTCACCGCCGAAGGCCCCGACGGCGCCCAGGCTGACGGCGAAATCGTCCGGGCAGAACGGCCAGACCCGCTGGTCGCGCTGGAGGGCATTGTCGTAAGGCGTGTAGCCCAGCACGGAATCGCCGAACGGCAGCATCTGCATGATCACCAGGACCATTCCGGCCAGGGTCATGCCGGCGATGAGGCCGAAGGCTGTTCCGCCGATGCGGTCCGCCCAGAGGCCAAACTGCACGTTGAGCGGCACGAGCCAGTCGGCAAGCCATCGCGAGCCGATCAGCGGCAGCACGAAAAGGGCTATCAGGGCCACGCCGTTTGCGATCGGCCCCTGCCGGTCGTAAAGCACCGCCGAGGCCAGCGCCGGGTAGGCGTTGAGCGCGAAGGCGGCGCACAGCACCGACAGCACCGCCGCTATCATCGAACTGAAAAGCCCCTGGCCGGCAAAAAAGGCCGCCATTGCCAGGACGAGGACTGTCGCTAGGATGATGATCAGCATCTGTTTTCCTTCTTCGGCGTATGAGTCATTAGCAGACTTCAGGGCAAAGTCAGAAGTCAGAAGTCAGAAGTCAGAAGTCGGAAGTCAGAAGTCGGAAGTCAGAAGTCAGAAGTC
>CAYOBS010000180.1:0-2347 GCA_964402305.1 uncultured Planctomycetaceae bacterium
CCGCCCCAATTGTGCCGCCCGCACAGGTGCGACAAATACCTATTCGTCAGGGCTGCAAGGCACTGCCACCCTAAGACCTGAGAGCTATGAACTACGACCTTTTTTCAAATCGATCTTCCGCCCGCAGTGCGGACACTTGGGTTTGCCGGAGATGCGGCGCAGCTCGTCGGGGCGCATCTTGCGGCCGCACTTGCCGCAGGTGATCATCTCGTCGCCGTCGCGGGCGGAGCCGGGGCGGTCAGGTTTTTCTTCATCCCGGTCAACCAGGCTGGCCGGGCAGTACCCCCGGCGCTGGTCGCGAAACAGCACCATCGTCGCCAGGACACTGGTGGTGAAGAACGAAATGACCAGCCAAAGCCAGAACGACCGCCCGCTTCGCCGCATGGCCCAGGCGGTGCGAATGCACAGCACGAGGTAAAATGCCACCATCGCCAAGATGAGGACCCATTGGGTGTCGGAAAATGCAAGCATGGGAACATCTTACAGGATGGGCCTGGGAAGATGGTAGCGTGTTTGAGACGACTGTTTGAGACTACTTGACTTTGAGACTACTTGACGTGGGGCAGCAGCTTGACGGAGATTGCGTTTCGCTCCCAGCTATGTCCGCCGCACTTCGGGCAGGTGCCGTCGGCGGGGACCACGTCTGGGTCGTAGCCGCAGTAGTGGCAGGTCGTAAAGACTGCCTTTGGCTGGGCCTGGCTTGGCGGGACGCGGAATTCGGGCCAGGCGTCGGCATCGCCCTCGGCCTTGCGGTGAACGTTCAGGTGCATCTGGCCGGTCTTGCCGGTCGCGTGCTTGCCAACAGGAGTCTTCGACTGGCGTTTTCTTGGGATCTCTGTCATCATTTCCTCCCGTTGGGTGGGCGTAAACACTTACGCTGCCGGCGAGATATAATCATTATTCGGCTAAAGGGGCGTCCGGACATTAGTTCATTTAAGTCGTTGCACCGTAGCGTCTTGTGCCGGCTTACCCGGGCGGACACCTGGGCAGGCGAAACCGTGGAGATTTCGGGGCTTGGCTTGACGGGCGGGGTTATTATAATAGCTGCGTTGTTGACCAGGGCCGCCCAGGGCCGGCAAGTGCGGGTCAGGGCGGCAAAGACCGGTAAAGAAAGAAGGAACATCCGCAAACCGTGAAAAGACCCGCATCTGCCATGCTTTTTGCCGTACTGGCCCTGCTGGCCTCCAGCGTCGGCTGCGAACCTGGGCCGATTTACGGCCCCGACGCCCAACGGCTTTCGATTGGCTCGATTACCCCCCGAAAATCCTGGACGGCCACCGGAAACCTGGACAAGCCCGACTTGGCGGTTGACGGCGACCTGAACACCATGGCCGTCGGCCGAACCGGCAATCCCCCGCCATCGATAAGGATCGATCTAGGCCAGGCATGCACGTTCAACTTCGTGGTCGTCGATCACGGGCGTGATGAACTCGCCTTCGCCCGGCGCGTGGAGATCGCCACCAGCATGGATGGCCGGATATTCACCCCGCGTGTCATCGGCCCTGGAACCCGCCGCGTGAGCAATTTCATGCTGCCGTCGCCCGCGCTGGCGCGGTTCATCCGCATCACCGCCATCGAACCCGGCGCCAAGCCCTTGGCCGTGGCGGAAGTATACTTGCAGTAAGCCGGGGAATAAAGACGGCGGAACCAGGAACCCGGAACCGGGAACCTGGGAACAAGGAAAAGAAACAGCCGGAAGCCCAGGGACCTGTCCACCGAAGCTTTAGCGAAGGCGGATAGCAATTCCTGGGACCTTTCGGATGAGCCGAAAGCCCATGTACGAGTGCGGTCCACTTTCTCTTCTTCACTTTACGAGAACTGTGCAAGAATTCCCGAAGGCAGATTAGAAGACATGGAAAACACACCACCAACGCCGACGCCCACCCCCACGCCCGCACCAGCGCCCACGCCGGGCTGCTCGGACGCCAAGTACCTGCTCGTGGTGGCCGGGCTGATGATGACCATCGTGATACTGCTGAGCGTGCTGTGGATCCGCGAGCGGCGGAACGTTGCATCTCTCCAGGGAGAGTTGCAGATTGCCCGCCGAGGCGCCATGCGGGGCGATCTCCAGGGAGCGCTGGCAAACATGCTGGCCGGGCAGACCGAGCCGCGGGCACGGGCGCTTCAGCGCGATGACCTGCCGGCGGAGACCATCGCGTGGAACGGCCAGCCGCGGACGGTCCTCCGCATCAGCGCCGCCGCCGGGCAGCGACTGGGCCTTTGGCCCGGCGACGTGATCGTCGTCGCCCCCCCGCCTGCAACCGGGCCGGCAACACAGCCCGCCACGCCGCCAGCAACGCAGCCCACGACCCGGCCGGGGGCCTGATGCGAAAAGAACGCCGCAGTG
>CAYOBS010000180.1:2447-7741 GCA_964402305.1 uncultured Planctomycetaceae bacterium
CCGCCAGTGCCCCCACTGGCGGAATCCGGAAGGGCCTGATGCAGGAATAGCGCCGCAGTGCCGCCAGTGCCCCCACTGGCGGAATCCGGAAGGGCCTGATGCAGGAATAGCGCCGGTGAGGGCACCGGCGGCACCACGGCAAATCGGACGAACCGTTGACACAGCCAACCCGGTTGCGTAATGTGTGCCCACGCATCGACACATAGGTCCGGCCTTTCGTTTGGTGGGCAGGGCCGCGGCATCGAGTGCAAACTTCCTTCCGTATCGCAAGGAGCGTGGCATGAGCTTCAAGCAGTTCTTCCCGATCCCCCTGTTCATCGCCGTCCTGGCCACAACGCTGGTGATGCTGGACCTGCCGTCCAATCCGCTGATCCCGCACCTGTGGACGTGGATATCCTTCCAGGCCTGGGCGATGTACTTCCTGGCCGGCTGCACGCTCAAGGGCGGCGCGAAGGTGTTCCTTGGCTACCTGGGCGGGGCACTGGCCAGCGCCGCGATCATTGAACTGGGCGGCCCGAGCAGCCTCATCGGCCAATGGATCCCCCAACTCGCCGGCACTCCGGCCCTGGCCATAGCCGTGTTTGTGGTGGTCGTCGGCGTCATCTCCGCCGAGCGGGTTCCGATGTTCAACTTCGTCCCCGCGTGGTTCATCGGCGCGGGCGTGTACTTCGGCGTCATGAACCTGGAAAAGGGCGCGACGCACGTCTCCACCACCACCCACCTGATGGTCTCCTGCGCCGTGGGTCTGGTTTACGGCGTGGTGACCGTCCTGATCCGCGGCAAGTATGAGGCATGGCTCAAGGCCAGGTCCGCGCAGGCCGTCATCGCCGACAAGTGACCTTGCCTTGCGACTGCGTCTAAAGCCGTATTGCCTCGACCTGCACCCGCGCCGCTTCGGCGGGCAGGGTGGCCGGGTTCAGCCGGCACGGCAGCAGTTGGCGGCAGTTCTGCCCGGCGGCCGCGATGGCCAGGCAGGCCGCCTCCAGCATGGGCTTTCCGGCGCGGAAGGCCCAGGCGATGGTCGCGGCCACCGCGTCGCCGGAGCCGATGGGGTTGACCACGTCGGCTATATTCGGCGGCTTCAGCCGCCAGGCCTCGCGGGTGCTGCTCAGCCAGACCGCCCCGGCGCCCTGGGTAACCAGCACGTACTGGGCGCCGCGCTGGTTCAGCGACCGCATCGCGCCAAGAAGGTCCGCATCGGTCTTCAGCGGCCCAGCCACCGTGCGGGCGAGTTCCTCGCGGTTGGGCTTGACCAGCAGCGGATGGAGGTCCAGCACGGAAAGAAGCCCTGGGCCGCGGAAGTCCAGCACGGCCGGGCATGGCGTAAGCTCCATCAACTCGCGGTAGTAGCTTTCTGGCGCCGCCGCCGGCAACGAGCCGATCAGCACCACTACCTCCGCCTTCGCCGCGTGCTCGGCGTAGGCGAGGCGAAACTCCGCCAACTCCCCCGCCGACATGGCTTGGCCGTCCTCTACAAGCTCGGTCATCGTACACGTTGACTTGTCGATAACGGTCGTGCAGACCCTCGTGGCCGCAGCCGTGAGAATAAGCCGGTGCGGCACGCCCAGTTCCGACAACTCGGCCTCGATTGGCCCCGCGGCCGGGCCGCCGACGGGCGCCAACGTCATGCTCGGCCCGCCGAGATGGTGGGCCGCGATACCCGCATTGAAAACCTTGCCGGAGGCGCACCAGATCGCCCCGCTGGCGCGGTTGACCTCGCCCAGGCGCAGCGAATCGAACGTCAGTATCTGCTGCCAGGCGGGCGTGAGCCCGGCCGAGAGAATCATGGCTGCTCCTTTCTCGAAACTCCGCGGGCGGCGGCGCCGGAACTTCCGTGCGTGTCAGCCAAGGATAACGTCCGGCTGCTTTGCGGCAAGTGCTCTTTCCTCGGACTGTTCTTCGGATGAGTCCCGCGGCGGCAGGCAAAAATTGTTATCGTCCCGCCGCCCCGAAAAGTTATGCTGTGTCGGTTGGCACGGAGAGTAATGCGGCCTGGTGGCGAACGACCGGTCCTGTGCCGCGGCCTCAGCGAGATGGACCTCAGCGAGAAAGAGAACAGAAGATGATGACTACGGAGAGAGACGTTACTGCGATTGCCCCTGTCAGCCGGCGCCTGTCGGCCCTGGCCGCGCTTGTGTTCGGTGCGGTGCTGATAGCCTTCGCCGGCGGATGCGCCACCGGCGAGGAATTGCCGCTTATCAAGAACGAGGCGGAGTTTCAGAAGCTGGTCCTTGAATCGAAGCAGCCGGTCATCGTGGAGTTCTCCAAGGACCAGTGCCCGACGTGCGTAGTCTGCGAGTCGGAGCTTGTGAAGGTCTCCAAGGAGTACGTCGGACGGGCGAAATTCTACAAGTTCATGCTGCTTGACCGGTTCTTCCAGCCGTATTCGCCGCTGATCCGGGACACGTACAACCTGCCATGGGTCCCGACCGCGATACTCTTCGTCGACGGCCAGGAAAAGCAGCGATGGGTAATGGACTACCTCGGCGACAACTACCGCAAGGCCCTGACCGAGCTGGTCGGCCCGCCGGCGCAGCCCAAGCAGCAGTGACGCCTGAGAAGAAGTGCGGATGCCCGTTGGTCCGGCGAGCTTTTTGAGGGCAGGTCCGGGCGCCTCGACTGGTCCTTGGGGCCGGTTTGCGATAAACGCCGCGAAAACGCGAAGCCTTTGGAGCCTGCCTGCCGGCAGGCAGGTGCGGCGTCAGACCCGACGCAGTCGGGGCGCCACGCCGCTTTGGCTCGTATGTGTACAAGATGCGGCGCACGGGCTCAATCCAAAGCGGCGTGGGCGTCCCGGCGCGCCGGGACTTGACGCCGCACTCCAAAGGGCAAGCCTTATTCCAAATGGATCTGCGAGCCCGGTGCCTCCACGGGCAAGACGCCCGTGGGACTCATGGGCAAGACGCCCATGCTACTGCAGGGCCGCCATCCTGAGGACCAGGTCGGCGCTGCGGCAGGAATAGCCCCACTCGTTGTCGTACCACATCGTGACCTTGACCATGTCGCCGTCCAGCACGATCGTGTTGGTCGAATCGAAGATCGAGCTGTACGCGTTGTGGACGACGTCTGACGAGACGATCGGGTCGGTAACGTACTCGATGACGCCCTTGAACGGCCCGTCGGCCGCGGCACGCATCAACTCGTTGATCTCCTCGACGCTGGTCTTGCGGGCGGCGTTGAAGGTCAGGTCCGTGATCGAGCCCGTGGGAATCGGGATGCGAAGGGCGTAGCCGTGCATCTTGCCCTTCAGGGCCGGGATCACCTCGCCAAGGGCCTTGGCGGCGCCGGTGGATGACGGGATGATGTTGATCGCCGCGGCCCGGCCGCGACGCTTGTCCTTGTACGGCATGTCCAGAAGGCACTGGTCGTTGGTGTAGGCGTGAATGGTCGTCATCAGGCCCTTGACGATGCCGATGCTCTCGTGGAGTACCTTGCAGACCGGGGCGAGGCTGTTGGTGGTGCAGGATGCGTTCGAGACGCACTTGACCGCCGAGGTCAGCAACTCGTCGTTGACGCCCAGGACGATCGTCGCGTCCGGCTTGTCCTTGGCCGGGGCCGAGAGAAGCACCTTCCTGGCGCCCGCGGCCAGGTGGCTGTCGTAGCCGGGTTTGCCTTCGGCGGCCCGGCTGGTGAACCTGCCGGTGGACTCGATGGCGACGTCAACGCCCATCTTGCCCCACGGAAGCTTGGATGGGTCCTTCTCGCAGAGGATCGGGATTTCCTTGCCGTTGACGGCGATGGCGCCCTGCCTGGCCACGACCTTGCCCGGGAACCGCCCCTGGGTCGAGTCGTACTTGAGCATGTAGGCCAGCATGTCCGCGTCGAACATGTCGTTGACCGCCACTATGTCGAACTTCTCGGGCTTCTCCGCCATCACGCGGAAGACCAGCCTGCCAATCCGACCGAAACCGTTGATTGCCACCTTGACTGCCATAATCGGCTCCTTTCGTGCTTTGGTAGTACTTCGCCATGCGGGCGGCAGTTCGGGCTTCCGCAACGCCGTGCCGCACCCCCGGCCAAACCGGGCTCCGTAGGCTAGTTTCCCACGGGCGGGCTGTCAACCTGATTTTGGACCTGATTTTGGGCCACGCTTGGGCCACGCCTGTTCCGGACCTCGCCGCTGATCATTGCTTACAACTTGCTTACAACTTTCTCTTGGCAAGCGAGGCCCGGTGGTTTATCCTGACTTGCCGTATCAAGACCGTAAAGACGCCGCCTTCCAACTACCCGGAGCCATTGGACAAATGAGCGAGACAAACGACACACCCCGTCAAGATCGCGTCGAATGCCCACCCGCCCGCGACCCGGCCGTGAGGCTGTTCATCATGGCCGGGATGCTCATGGTATTCGGCTTGTGGTGCTTTTACGATCACTACATCGTGGGCCACTACCAATACCCGAAAGATGGCAACGTTAACGACGCGGCGAGGTATTACTTCAACCACTGGGGCGGCATACTCCTGCCGCTGGGCGGGTTTGTGCCGCTGGTCATGGGCATCCGCTTCCTGCGGCGCGTCCTGGTCGCCGACGCCGATGGCATCCGCATGCCGGGCAGCCCGGCCATCGCCTGGAAGGACGTCAAACGCCTGGATGCGACCGACCTGGCCGGCAAGGGCTTCCTCCGGCTGGACTACGGCCAGGCCAAGCCGCTCGTGCTGGACTCCTGGAAGCTCCAGAACTTCAAGGCCCTGGTCGCCTTTATCGAAAAACACGTCCCCGCCGACGCCATCGACGCCGGCCAGACGCCAAGGGCCGACCGCGGCCCGGACGCGTAGGACCAGCCTGTCCGCGAGGTTGGCGGACAATTGCCGGATTGGGCGAAATTCCTCTTGGCGCGGCCGAGCAGGACGCTACAATCTGGCATTCCGTTGAACGGCCAAACGCCCAAAAGCGTGGAAACGAGCAACGGGAAGGAGCGACGCGCCGTTAGCTCAGTTGGTAGAGCAGCTGACTCTTAATCAGCGGGTCCCTGGTTCGAGCCCAGGACGGCGTAGTAAAAAGGCCGCCACCAGGCGGCCTTTTTACTAGAGTGGAGAGCGGGAGAAAGGAGAAAGGAGAAAGGAGAAAGGAGAAAAAACAGCAGGATCACCATGTGCGCCAAGGTGTTCGACGGCGGCAGAACTGCTCTCCACGGTCTCCTCTCCACTCTCTACTCTCTTGCCGTTAGAATGCGGGCATGACCTTCGCCCTTGAGAAACTCATCGTCTACCAGAAGGCGGTCGCATTTGCCGATGCCTTTGCCCTCATTTCATCGGCCAGGACGGTATCGCCTGGTCTATTTCGTCCATCAGCCG
>CAYOBS010000181.1:0-7649 GCA_964402305.1 uncultured Planctomycetaceae bacterium
TGCACATTCTGTAACTAATGATAATGGCGAGTCTTATAACCGGACAGTAGTGGACAGTCACCTATTATTCGCCTCGGAAAATAGGGAAAATAGGGACAGTCACCTATTATTCGCCTCGGAAATAGGTGACTGTCCCTAGTTTCTCAAATAGGTGACTGTCCCTAGTTTCTCACTAGTTTCTCAGCGCCAATCCTGGCTGGTCAAATGCGGCGAAGAGGATACGACAGGCGGAAACGCCTGTGCGTCCGATCCAAGGCAGGAGCCGTATGAGGTAGTTCCTCACGTACGGATCTGTGCGGGGGGCGGGCCGAAAGGCCCATCCCTACCGCGATCCTATTTCTGGGGCGTACCGCGTTTGTCTTTCCTGGTTCCAGGTTCCGGGTTCCTGGTTCCAGGTTCCGCCGTTTGGCTCTTCTTACCGGCTACCGGGCTACTGACCACCGGCTACCCCTCGGCCTCGCTCGGGGTAAACCAGCCACCGCCGTCAGGGCTGCTCGGCGGGGGGGGGCATTGTCTTTTGGGGCGTGGAGGCCTCGGTTTCCGGCGAGGAGGGTGAGTAGGCCGGCAGGAGGAACGAGTCGGTCGGCCCGGCGGGCTTCTCGTTGCCCTTGTAATCGGTGACGCCCTCGGCGAGGTAGATGTTGTTGCCGCCGACGCCTACCGAGGGCTTGGCCTTGAAGTCAACGTGCATATCCATGTAAAGGACGGTCTGGCCGGTGCTGTCGTGGTTGTCGCCGGCCTGGCGTCCAAGGCAGTCGGCCTGGAACCGCCCGCCGTTGAAGACCGGCGAACTGTCGGCCAGGATCGCCATGCTCTCTTTTACGGCCTGGAGATGCTTGTCCTCCAGGGAGAGACCCTTTGGCCCGATCGAATGCTGGTAAGAATAGCCGATGAACTTGGCGCCCGGGAAGTCGGCCTGGTCGGGCTGGACCGTGAAGGAATCGCCGCCGACGGCTGGGCATTGGAACGTCGGGGGTTGGAGGTATCGCTCGCGGACAAGGCGGAACAGGGCGCGCGAGTTGCTGGCGGACGGTTGATTGGTCGCCGGCAGCCAGCGATCGCCGGGGGCCGTGGTGGATGGCAGCCGGCCCTCGTTGTGATTGGCGTAGCTCATCATTGCTGAGCCTATCCTGGCGGCGTTCTGGGAGCACTCGACCCGCAGCCGCCTGCGGTCGGCCTCGCGGAAGGACAGGGCGAATATGCCGCCGATAAGCAGCACGATTCCCGCGACGGCCGCGACTTCGCGCATGGAGAAGGTCGGCCTGATCACGTCGCGCCGGGTGAGCTGCTCGCGGGCCAGAAGCGCGTCGGTTCGCTTTGCCGAGCCAATGCGAGCAAGCGTCCGCTCGACAAGGTCCGCCGGAGGTTCAAGCTCTATCGCCAGGTCCAAGGCGGCCAATGTGTTGCGAAGGTCATCGTGCAGGCGACGCAGTTCGGGCTCCCGCTCGATGAGCCGGCGAACCTCCTGTTGGGCCTGGGGCTCAAGCCGGCCCAGAAGGTAGTCGGTCAACAACTGTTGATTATTCATCATCTCGCTTTGACTCATGGCCGGACCTCGAGGCATAGGCTTTCCACTGCCTGGCGAAATGTTGGATAGCCGCGTGGAGCCGGCTCTTTACGGTGCCAAGCGGCACATCCAGTATTTCCGCGATCTCCTTGTACGGAAACTCGTTGAAGTAGCTCATCAATAGTACGGTCCGGAGGTTCTCCGGCATGGCGTCTACGATCCTTTGTACGGCCTGGCGGGTCTCCAGGTTCATTAAAGATTCATCCGGCGGCGGAATATTCGAGGGCATCAGGTCGGCATAGGTGCTTTCCTGGCTTTCGCTTCCCGCGATCTTGGCGTCCAGGGGCGCCGCCTGGCGGCGATAGGTCTTTCGCATCGCGTCGCGGCCCTTGTTGGCGGCGATGGTGAAAAGCCACGGTTTGAGCCGGCGGGAGAGGTCGAAAGTCCCGCCCGAGAGGTGAAGCTGAAGGAACGTCTCCTGGAAGACATCCTCAGCCATGGCCAGGTCGCCGGTGAAGCGGGCCAGGAAATTGAACAACTCGCGCCGGTACCGCCGCACCAGAACCCCGAAGGCCTCCTGGTCGCCATCCAGATGAAGCCGGAGCAACTCGGTGTCGCTCAGGCTGGACTCGGCTTTCGACGGATCGGGTTCCAAAGGTATTCCTTCCACGGGCTTCGGGTTTCGAAGCGGCAATGATAGTCGCATACGCACAGGAGTTTCAATTGTTTCCGGCCTGGGCGGCGAGGAAAAGAAGACCTCAGACCTCAGACCTCAGGCTTCAGGTTACAGGTTAGGAATTAGCCCGCGCCTGCCCTTGGGGCCCCTAATGGGGAAGTCTGAAGCCTGAAGCCTGAAGCCTGAAGTCTGAAGCCTGAAGCCTGAAGTCGGAAGTCTGAAGCCTGAAGCCTTCCTTTCATGTTCCGAACCTGTCTTGCGTTTTGTGCCCCGTGGGTTTATCCTCACCGGGCACAGAGCAAGGGATTTAGACAGGAATGAATGCATGAGACGTGGAATACTGGCGAGTCGGGACGAGTTGTCGGCACTGCGGCGCCTGGCCGGGCGAGGAGCGTTCGAGGGCATCTTCGACGCGATGCGGCAGCGGTGCGCGCTGATCCTGGAGTCGGCCATGCTGACCGAGACGCAGTGGCAGGCGATGTGGCTCCAGGGCAACTGGGCGTCGGCGGTGCTCTCGGCGCGCGGCGTGCAAGGCAGGGTGATGGACCTGCTTATCAGCCACCACATAGACCCCAATCCGGCCTACCGCGACCGGGCGATCGAGGAGCTTCGCAACCTTGTCGGCTGGAGTTCGTGGGTGGACCCCTGCCACAACCATATCGCCGCCGACTTGTGCACAGCCGAGGCCGCCGTCGCCGTGGCGGTCGGGCTCGACTGGCTCTGGGAAGACCTGCCCGATCAGACTCGCAAGAGCTTCGCCGACGCCATCAAGGCCAAGGCGATCGCCCCGTACCTGGAAGGCTGCAAGCAGGGCTCGCTCTGGACGAGTTGCTACCACTACTGGAACGCGGTGGTCAACTCCGGCGTGGGTCTGGCGGCCCTGGCCCTGTCGGACGAAAGCGCCGACGCCCGCAAGGCCTACACCCAGGCCCGCAAGAACCTCAAGCACTTCTTCGACGCCCTGGGCCGCGAGGGCGGCTGGGATGAGGGCCTCGGCTACTGGGGCTATGCCATGCGTTACGTCCTGCTGCTGGCCGAGGCGGCACGCCGTCTGGACGACGACCAGACGTTCCTGCATCAGCGCGGCATGGACGCGACGGGCCTGTTCCCGGTGTACTTCACGCCCAACGGTCAGCCTGCCTCGTTCGGCGACAACAGCGCTGTTCCCCTGGCCGGAACGTTCTACCTGCTGGCGCGGCACTTCGACCGCCGCGAGGTGACATGGTGGCTGGACACCTACGCCTTCCACCACGACGCGAGCAACACCGGCTGGTCTACGGTCGGGCTTGCGATGCTTTTCCGCCCCCCGGCCGCAAAGACGCCGAAGAATCCCGGCCTGAAGGTCGTGAAGGTCTTCGACCAGATCGGCTGGGCCGCCCTGGCCGACCGCTGGCCCAGGCCGTCGTTCTACGTGGCCGCCAAGGCGGGCGACCTGTCGGCAAATCATGCCCAGCGCGACATGAACTCCCTCCAGTTGCAGGTCGACGGCGAGATGCTGCTGACCGACCAGGGCAGCGCGCCGTACAGCCGGGAGTACCTGTCCGATGCTCGCGATGGGTTCTACGAGGTCCAGGCTCGCGGGCACAATACGGTTATCGTGGCCGAGAGGGACCAGCGGATCGATGCCCAGGGAAAAATCATAGAGTCCCGCAAGGGCGCGGACTTCCGCTATGTCGCCCTGGATTCCGGCTTCGCCTGCGGGGAAAACACGCGGTTTGTAAGGCACATCGTGATGCTCGTCGAGCCGCGGACCGAGACGGGCGTGACGCTTGTGGTGCTGGATGACCTGAACAACGGCGTGCCGGAAAAGGTCGATACGTTCTGGCACACCCGAGGGCAGATCCATCTCGACGGGCTTACCGGCACGATCATCGGCGCCCGGGCCGGGCTGCACTTCGCCCTGGCCTCGACGGTCGGCATCAAGGCGTCCGTGAAGTCCCACCCCCTGGAACGCCGGGGGCATGACAACGTCCTTCAGATGTCGGCAGGGGTCATGGGCCGGGCCCTCACCGCCAGCGCGTTCTCGCGCCGCGAGATCTCCGGGCCGGTGGAAGTGGTCCAAGACGATCGAGGCGGCGCGTGCGTCCGAATCGGCAAGACCGCGCTGATCTTCGCCATCAGCCGAAAGCAGGAAATGCGCCTGGCGTCGGTCGAGGGCGGAGCGTGACGGCCGAAGGACAATTGACAATGGATAGTTGACAATTGACAATGGACAGTTGACAATGGACAGTTGACAATGGATAGTTGACAATTGACAATGAACAATCGACATCTGCCAGTTGGCGTTCGTCAATTGTCATTATCGCTGTCAATTATCAATTATCCATTGTCAATTATCAATTGTCTTTCTTTCTTATTCCGCCTTCGTGCACCCTTGCGGGGGAGTTGTATACTGGCGGTTAAGGTCCCGTGTCGGGCTGGCCCGATCCTCCCCGGTCGGCCGAGCCTAAGGAGATGCCTGCTGAATGTTTGGCGCGGAACGAAGTGCCCTTGACAGCAGCGTGCTGGTGCTGAACCAGCACTACGCGGCCGTGAGAGTGATATCGGCCAGGCGGGCATTCTGTCTGCTCGTCAAGGAGATTGCCGAGATCGTCTCGGTGGAGGACCAGCAGTTCCTTGCCTACGACCTTGAGTCATGGCGTGAGGTCAGCCAGCTTCGAGCCCTCTACGAACGCGAGAACCACGAGTGGGTCAAGTGCGTCAGGTTCGAGCTGGCTGTGCCGCGGATCGTCCGCCTGCTGTTCTATGATCGCCTGCCGCGCACGAACGTGAAGTTCACGCGGCGGAACATCTACGCCCGCGACTCGAACCGGTGCCAGTACTGCGGCAAGAGGTTCGCCACAAGCGAACTGAGCCTTGACCACATCGTTCCGCGCAGCCGCGGGGGTGTAAGCTCGTGGGCGAACATAGTCTGCTGCTGCGTCAAGTGCAACGTCCGCAAGGGCGGGCGGACTCCCTATGAGGCGCACATGAAGCTCGTTCGCCAGCCGGTAAAGCCCAAGCGTTCGCCGATGATCGCCCTGCGGCTGGGCCACGAGAAGTACGCCTCCTGGAAGCAGTTCCTCGACGCGGCCTACTGGAACGTCGAGCTGTGCGAGTAGGGCGGCAACTCGGGAAAGGTGAGATGAAAGGGAAAAAAATGGCAAAAATGGCGAAGAAGAAACTGCGAGTGGGCGTCATTGGTTGCGGGGCTATCGGCCAGCGGCGGCACCTGCCGGAATACGCCGCCCACCCGGGCGTGGAGCTGGTGGCCGTGACGGACATCAAGTATGCCCGCGCCAAGCAGGCGGCGGAGAAGTTTGGCGCCGCCCACGCCTTCAAGAACTATCGCGACATGCTCAAGCTGGAGCTGGACGCGGTGAGCGTCTGCACGCCGAACTACCTGCACGCCGTTATGACCATCGACGCGCTGAAGGCGAGATGCCACGTCCTGTGCGAGAAGCCGATGGCCACGACGATCAGGGACATCAAGGCCATGAACGCCGCCGCCCGCAAGTACAGGCGGCAGATAATGGTCGGGCAAAACCAGCGCCTCGCCGCCGCCCACGTGCGCGGCAAACAGATTTACCAGTCCGGCGAGCTTGGCAAGGCGCTGTCGTTCTCGACGTCCTTCGCCCACGGGGGCCCCGAGGGCTGGTCCATGGACGGGCTGGACTGTTTCTTCTTCAAGAAGAGGCAGGCCGTCATCGGCTCGCTCGGCGACCTGGGCGTCCACAAGATCGACCTCATCCGTTGGTTCCTCGAGGATGAGGTGGTCCTGGCCGGGGCGATGACCGGCACGCTCGAGAAGCAGAACTGCACCGTCGATGACACCGCCTACGGCGTCTTCCAGATGCGAAGCGGCATCCTCGGGCAGATGTTCGCCGGCTGGGTCCTCAAGGCCGGCGAGTCCAACGGCACGACCATCTGCTGCGAGAAGGGCGTGATAAAGATGTACGATCACCCGAAGTATTCGGTGACCGTGCAGAAGGCCAACGGAGAGAACGTGTTCATCCAGGCCGGGCGAATCCAGACCAACGAGGCCGGCGGGCAGAGCTCCAGCGGCGTCATCGACGCGTTTGTCGCGGCGATCGCCGGCGGGACCAGGGTGCCCATTACCGGCGAGGAAGGCGGGCGAAGCGTCGCGGCCATCCTCGCCTGCGTCGAGTCCGCCAGGACCAGAAAGTTCATCCGCCCCGCGACGATCTGAGAGGCGGCGACGGTCGGGCATCCGAAACGCCAAGCCGGTCAAATGGGACCTGGGGCCATAGGTCTTATAGGTCCTATAAGACTTATGGGCCCTTGGTCCTGTAGGGGAAGGTCAGTCCCCTTCGTGGCCGGCGGAGGAGGCTATCTCCCCCAGCCGCTTGCCAATCCTCTGCCAGTGCGTGCCGCGCCACAGGAGCTTGCCGCAGCGGCGGCAGCGCCAGAAGCTCTCGCAGTTGCGGAACGCCAGCGGGGGGGCCTCGCCGGCGACGGTGTGCTTGGGGACTTCCACCAGTTCGCCGCCGCAGCCCATGCATCGCGGCCCGGCCAGCGCCAGGTGCAGTTTTGCCAGGACGAACCGAAGGGCCTCGACGTTGCCCAGCCCTCGCGGCAGGCGAAGGGCTTTGACCTGGCCTGACTTTATCACGTTGCGGTCGAACATCGGCCCGTCGCAGCTCAGCAGGATTCGCCCCTCGGCCCGGCAGCGGTCGATGAGGTCGGCGTCGTCGATGCCGTACTCGAACAGCGCGTCGTAGCCCGCGGCCCGAAGCCACCGCGCCAGCCCGCCCAGCATGGCGTCGCAGAAGAAGGCAGGTCTTTCGCCCATAGAAACAGGTCCTATAGGACCTATAAGACTTATAAGACCTATGGCCCATAAGTCCTATAAGTCCCATAGGACCTATAGTTTCCTTCCTGCTTTACCCGCTACTCAGCCGCCGGCGTTGCCGGAGCCGCCGGCGTTGCCGGCTGGGCCTGCTTCATCTCGGCCATCTGCCTGTAGAGGTTCTGGCGGTCCGTCACGTCCTTCTGGCCCTTGGTCAGGAGGTCCTTTGCCACTTCGGGGCTCATCTTGGTGAGCATCTTGAAGCGGTCCTCGTTGTAGGCGTACTGCTCCAGGGGGATGGTCGGGGGCTTGGAGTCGATCTGGAGCGGGTTCTTGCCCTCGGCTGCAAGGCGCGGGTCGTAGCGGTAGAGGATCCACGCGCCGCTGTCGACGGCGGCCTTCTGCTGCTCCATGCCCTTTCGCATGTCGATGCCCTGGGCGATGCAGTGCGAGTATGCGATGACGAGGCTGGGTCCGTCGTAGCTCTCGGCCTCCAGCAGCGCCTTGACGGCCTGGGCGTCGGAGGCGCCCATTGCTATCTGTGCGACGTAGATGTTGCCGTAGGTCATGGCGATCAGGCCGAGGTCCTTCTTGGGTCCGGGCTTGCCGGCTGCGGCGAACTTGGCGACCGCGCCTCGCGGCGTGGCCTTGGAGCACTGCCCGCCGGTGTTGGAGTA
>CAYOBS010000182.1:0-7646 GCA_964402305.1 uncultured Planctomycetaceae bacterium
TCAGACTTCAGGCTTCAGGAGATTGGCTCCCGGTCGGTCTGTCGTTCCTGAAGCCAGTGGCCTGAAGCCTGTGGCCTTGGGCGCTATCAACTGCTGGGTGCAGAATGCGTTGTAATCCGCCATAAAGAAAACTCGCACACCAAATCACTGGAGGCGTCAAGAGATAAACCAGGCTTCCGCCGCCGGCTTGCCCAGCGGATAAGAAACCAGCCTGCCCGCTTTGGGCGGACGGCCCTGCTGGAATTGCCCAGTCTCACACCAGACCCACGATCAGGGCCTACTTCGCGGGCATGGTTTCAGGGGCTTTGGGGGGCTGCGGCACCAGTTCGCCGGATACGGCCCCGGTAGCTACTACGCCTCTCCAGAATGTCTCGACCGCCTCGATCACCAGGGGGTCCCTTTTCTCCTGCCCGGCCGCAAGTGCCCTGCTCAGCAGATTCCGGGTGCCCACGACGTCCCGCTCCTGCTCGAACCAGCGGAAGTAAGCCAGAAGCAGCATCGCCTCGTGGTCGCTGGGATACTTTTCGGTATGCTCCTGAAGGGCGACCAATTGCTGTGCGTATTTGGACGGGCTGTCGTAGAAGCCTCTAGGCCTGAGGTTGGCCAGCGGCAGTTCCGGCATGTGTTGCAGGGTCTGCTCGAGAAAATAGCACGCCTGGGCGTAGCTGACCGACGACAGGGCGAACTGGGCGTGAAGCAGGCAGACGTAACTCTCGGCGTCGTGGTCTCCCAGATCGTTGGCGATCTGGAAGTTCGCGTATGCCTCGCGGTAGTTGCTCTGCCTGAAAGCCCGGTCGCCCCTTAGAATGTAAGTGCGGTAGATGCTCGGCTCGGTCGGCACCAGCGAGGTGATCGGCTCGCCCTTCTTCCTCAAAAGAGATGTGGACGCCCGTTCGAGTTCCTGCACGAATGCCCTGGCCAGGCCGAACGCCGTCGGGCTGCTCGAGTTGGCCATCAGCGCCTGGCCGATGCCGGAACCGCCGGCGTCGCTTAACAGTGCCGGCGCCTGTGGAGCGGCTGGAGCAATCGGGACACCTGGGGCCGCCAGGGACCGGCCGGGCGTGGAAAGTCCCTGGCTTGCCAAGCCGGGCAAATTGCTCTGACTGAACGGATCGGTATAGTCCTTGTATGCCGGGGCACTCACCAGCGGCGAGTTGGGAATCTGGCTGCGGCTGACCGGGTCTAAGAAGGGGACCGAGCCTATCGAAGAACTGCCGATCTGCCGGGAGTACGATCCTCCAGTGGCGCTCAGCCCCCTGGGCGAGCCATACAACCCGATATCGGCCGGCCTGCCGAGGATGTTCTGGTCGGCCGCGGAAATACCCGTGCTGTTGGCTGAGTAAAGCGGGCTGGACGTGCCGCCGGAGGACTGGAAAGTCAAGGTGCCGGAGCCCATCGAACTCTGAAGGACGCTGCCTCCGCCCAGGGGGGCTGAACTGGCCATGTCCAACGCGCCCAGGCCGGATGAGTAGTTCTGGAATGTGGACACCGACGAGCGGTCTCCGGGAGACCGTATATACCCAGGCTCGCTGATGCGCACAGTGCCGCGGCCCTGGGCCTGGGCGATTCCTGGGCAGCACAAAACCCCAACCGCCAGCCCAAAGGCTATGCCAACGCCAACGCCGCCTTGACGCCATGATCCATGAAACATCGTATGTGCCCTCTATAAGCAGTATACCATAGATGCCCCGTCCAGGTGCAGATAATTGGCAAATCCTTGCCAAACTTGACCGGCGCGCCCGCACCCGCGCCGAGGCTGCATCACGGCCCGCCGAACCCGGCGGCTGGCAACTTTTCCCTATATCGGCCGACACGATCGGCATTATATGGCATTATACTCTTATTACGTTCTCTTTGGGCACGGGTTCTGCCGAGAAAGTCTGTGATGGAAACCAAATCCCCAGACTCGCCCCGCAACGGGCGACGGGAGAGACTCATGGCATGCAGCAGCAATCCATGTTGCCGACCGCCGTCGTTGCCTTGGCCAGCCGGTCGCCTCGGCCTTGCAATGCTGGCTGTCTGCATCGCGTGCGCCCCGGCCGCACTGGCCCAAACGCTTGTCCTTGAGGACTTCGAGGACTTCGAGAAACTTCCCGCCCGCGCGACGGTCCAGGCCGTCACGCAGGGCAAAGGCGTGACCCATGGCCGGCAGGCGGCGCTGCTTCGGGCGGGCTCGTCGGTTGTCGTAAAGCTGACTAGCCTGGATCCTAACACTGTTGATTGGCTGAAGTTAGACAGTCTAAACAGCCTGCCGATGGTCCAGACGCTAGTCCTGTCTTTCCGCAACCCATCAGGCTCAAGCATCGTCAGGCTGGTAGGCCACGTCCAGCCAGGCTCGGACACTCTTGCGCTGCCGGTTTCGGCCTTCGCGAGGTATTTCGGAGGCACCTGGCCCGGTGCGCTGACGTCAGTGGAACTGACCAATCCGGGCTCCGAGCCGGTGACCATCGACTACGTCCGGGGCGAGCCGGCCGCCGCGGCGCCGCCGCAGAGCGTGCTGGTGGATTACGGCCCGGCCAGGCAATTCCGCTGGCCGGGCTTTCAACCGGCAGACCGGGACGATTCCAGCCTGGCGTGGGACATCCCATGGCGCGCAGGCGCTGATTCCCGCGCGTTTCCGGACGGCCTGACGGGCGATTACCTCGGCCCCACCGACTGCGGAACTGCCGCAAACCTCACAATCAGGGGCCCCGGCTCGGCCGCGGCCTTCGCGTGGGTCTGGCTGACACACGATTTCCGCGAAAACTTCCCGCCCACGGAATATGCCTTCCAGGTCTCCGGCAAGACCATCCTGCAAAACCGCCTGACCACCCAACAGTTCTTCGGCGATGGAGGTCTCATGCGAGGCCGCGGTGGGGCATGGACGGCCGAGTGGTACGCCAAGGACTTCTCCGATCAGCTTTGCAGCCAGGTGGGGTTTGCCCTGGGGCCGGGGGCCAACAAGGTCAAAGTGCTGAACTGCCAGTTCGCGGCGTTGGCTATAGCCCCTCTGGCCCAGAAACAAGCACTCAAGGGATACGTCGACCAAGTCAACCAGGACCTGCAACGGTATCGCCGGCAGTTCGTGGTCGCCACGCGCAAGCAGGCGCTATGCACCATTCAGCCGACGGCCAGGCAGCAGCAGGCCGGGCTGATGGTATTTGAGCCCCGGACGGACCGCCCGTTCGAGCCTAACTGGGTTCCCGAGGACGCCAACGAGGTCGAGCGGCTGCAATGCACCGTCGCCGCCGGCCAGATGGCTCTGGTGCCTCTGGCTGTCGTGCCGACCAGGGCAATTGGCTATCTCTCGCCGAGCGTCGAGACTTTGTCCGGCCCGGCCGGGGCGCTGAAGACATCCGCGCAGGGGTCCGAGGCGTGGGTCCTGGAACCTATCCCCAACGCCTACGAGGGCACGGTGGAGTTCGTGCCCTGGCTGCTGCACCACAGGGCCGTGGGGCCTAAGGAGGATGAGATAGTCCACGTGGCGGTGGCGATCTGGGTATCCGAATCGGCCGAGGACGGCCTGTATAAGGGCAAAGTGTTGCTCAGCAGCAATTCCGGGACAGTTCGCGTGCCGCTGGAGTTGAAGGTCGTTCGCGTCGCCGGGCTGCCCAAGTGCCCGACTTTTCTGCCGGCCGGGACGCTTCATGGGACAAGGCTTTTGGGCGGGCTGGGCAGCTCGCTTTCCAAGCCGCAGGCGGCGCTGTGGCAGCGCGGCATGTACACGCAGTTGTCGCCCAGCGGCCTCAACGCCTTCTGGGTTTCCGCCCCGGTGTTTCGCAGGGACCTGCCTCTTTCCGAGGCCGAAATGACCCAGGAACTCCAGGAGATTCCGCCCAGACTGATCACCGGGCGATGGATGATCAACCTTCGCTCGATCTGCGACAGCCTTCGGTATGCCGAAATCAGGTCAGGCAGCCAGGTTTACCGCTCGACGATGGCTGCGGCGATTTCGCGGTGCCAGGCCCTTGCCAAAAAGTCCGGCCTGCCCGAACCGTTGTACTACTTCTCCCACAACTGGGATGCCCAGACGATCGTGGGCCAGAACGTCGAAGCCGCGGCACTGGCCGGCCTGGGCGCGAAACTGGCCATGTGGGCCGGTTCCGGCGTGCTTGCGGCCTTGACGCCCGAAGACCGCAGGGCGTGCCTGAAGAACTACGCCGCGCTGGTCATGCCCGACAGCGATACCGCCGCCGAGGTCATCCGGCTGTTCAAGGGGATTGACAAGGACCGGCTGGTGCTGCTGGAGCACGGGCATCCCGAGCGATATGCGGTCGGCTTCCGCTCGGCGGCGCTGGGCGCCGACGGCGTCGTTGTCAAAGGCGTGCTGTCCAGCGGCCCGGTCTACGACGGCACGGGCCGGCTGGGTAACGGGTTCGTCGTGGCCGAAAGCGAAAAGACCATGATCTGCACTCTGGGCATGCTGACTTTCCGCCAGGGCGCCGACGACATGATCCTGTGGAAGCAGTGCGAGGAGGCCCTTGCCAAGGCCGACAAGGCCGGCCAGGCCGGCCAGGCCGGCGTCGAGATCGACCAGCTCCGCGCCCTGATGGCGGACATCCACAAGCAGATCCTCTCGGCAAGAAGCAACCCGACCGCCGGCGGGCTTGCCGATACGAAGATAACGCCCAGACAATTGGATCAATGGCGGGTGTCGCTGATCGGGCAACTGGAGGCCCAGCGGGCCGGGCAGGCACGCAAGTGAACACGCCGGCGGCCGGCAGACCATAAGCAAATTCCAAACGACAAATTCCAAACCAGCCTGCCGGCCGGCGGGTCACAAATCATCCGTTGGGATTGGACGTGAAGGAGCCTATCGTGGCCGAAGAAAACCTGCCCGTTCCCGGAGGTGGACATCTACACCACAAGCATCGACTACGATCCGCGAGCGGAGGTTTCGCGGGAGTTCTTCCGGGCGGCGCCGAACCGTTGCATACGCCGGCGGCGGCGGGTATCGTGCCGATCATGGCTCAGCGCAAAAACCGGAACCAGCCGAAAGTGGCGACTTCCTCGACGCAGCAGGCCGTCCGCGTTCCGCGCAAGGCAATCGCGGAACTGGTGGCGTTCGTGTCGTCGGCCGAGGGATACCGCATCGCCGACGCGGACATCGCGGTGGTCGATTCGGCGAAGATGGCCGAACTCAACCGCCGCTACCTGCGCCACGCCGGGGCCACGGACGTGCTGAGCTTCGACCTCTCGGAGGCCCCAAAGATCGGGCTTAGCGTGCAGTTGATCGTCTGCGGGGATGTTGCGGCGGCCGAGGCGGGCTCGCGCGGTCTGACGCCCGCGCGCGAGCTTCTGCTGTACATCGTTCACGGCCTGCTGCACGTGATGGGCTACGAGGATGAGTCCATCCGCGGGTCTGTCCGCATGCAGGCCCGCCAGGAAGAGCTGCTGGAGCAGTTTCTCAATCGCCCCGGCCGCAAGGAAAGTTCGCGCCGATGACCGCTTTTCTTCAGGCGTTCCGCGATTCCCACTGGGCCTCATCGGGTCCGAAAAGCCGGATGCGCCGCTTCTTGTACTCGGCGGCGGTCCAGAGTTCGACGTGGCCGGTAAGGCTCGTCGTGGCGAGGATGGTTTCGATTGCCAGGCGGCAGTCCTGCCGGCTTCGCCCGTGGATCATGGTGTAGAGGTTGTAGGGCCAGTCGGGCCCGGCCGGGCGCAGGTAGCAGTGGCTGATGCCGGCGATTTGGGCGGCCCAGGCGACCAGGACGTTTGCCTTGCTGCCGGCGGCGCGGCGTTGTTCTCCGGCGCGACGCCAGCGGAGCATTTCTGGTTAAAGTATGCCACATAATTGACCGTCCCGTCAGGGTTCAGCGGGCCGTCGATGTATGTCGTCTCGCGGGAGATGATGATCTTGACCGGTCCCGTCGGCCAGTACATGTACGCCGACAGGGCCGCCAGAAGCCCAAGCACCACCATCCACGGCCGCAGCCGCCTTTTCCTGCGCTCGTTGTTCACCCGTCACCGCCCTTTCCCCGGCCGTCGGCGGCCGGGATGTGCTGGGGATGAGTATATGCCTGATGTCCTTTCAGGTCGAGGTTCACTCCAATCCCGGCGCGCCGGGACGCACCCTCCGCGCCAACACTGTGAAGAAAGGCTTTGCCCCATCCGCGCCAACGCCATGAAGGCCTCGCCGCCGCGTTTTGGGTCCAGACTTTCCCGGCGGCGTCCGATATTGATTGGGTGGCATGGGCGGGCTTTGCGCTTTTTGGCATAGGCGCATAGGCGCTCGTGTCGAACACACGCGGGCTTGGCGGCGTAGGACTGGCGGCGAAATGGGTCCAGCAGAGACAAATCGAAGGCCGGATGGACCGAACGGCCCCGGCCCCAACGGTCCCGGCGGCAGCGGCGCCCAAGGCGATGGTCCCAGCCCTAGCGGCCCAGGTGGTGTACTTGTCGCGCTCATCGAGGCGATGCGCCCGACGCATTGGGTCAAGAACGCATTCGTCGTCGTGCCGATTGTATTTGCCAACCTCATCGGCAGCATGGAGGCGTGGGGGCTTTGTGCGGCCGCGGTCGCGGCGTTCTGCCTGCTCAGTTCGTCGGTGTATCTCATCAACGACGTTTGCGACCGGCGGTTGGACCGCGCTCATCCATCCAAGCGCAACAGGCCGATCGCCTCCGGCAGGCTCTCGCCGGCGGCGGGGCTGCTCGCGGCGGTTGTGCTGCTGGCGGCGGGGCTGGCCATCGCGGCGGGCGTCTGCGTGCTGCACCGCGGGCGGGCGACGAGTTTTCACGGCTGGGGGCTGCTGGTCTGGTCGGGCGCGTACTTCCTGCTGAACCTGGCTTACTCGACCTGGCTGAAACGCAAGATAATCATCGACGTGATCATCGTGGCGCTGGGCTTCGTCCTTCGCGCCATGGCCGGGGCGGCGGCGATCGACGGCGCGGCCGGCATCGCGGTTCCGATCAGCCCCTGGCTGGTGGTCTGCACGCTGACGCTGTGCCTGTTCATCGCGCTGACCAAGCGCCGCTACGAGGTGACGGAGCTTTCGCCGGACGAGGCTGCCGCGGCCAGGCCCGCCAACGCGGGCTATGACGCCAGGGACCTGGAGTACATGCAGACGGTCTCGACGGCGATGGCGATACTGACGTATTGCCTGTACTGCCTTGCCCCCGCGACGGTCCACCGCATCGGCTCGGCCAACATGGTCTGGACGATCCCGCTGGTGATCTACGGGATGTTCCGCTACAACGTGTTGAGCCGCCTTATCGGCAAGGGCGACCCGGTGTCCATTCTCATGCGGGATCGTGTAATGTGGCTGGTATTGGCGCTGTACGTGCTGCTGGCGGCGCTGGTTATTCAATACGGCCGGCTCCCGGCCGTGCGGTATCTGCTCGACGCGGGTGCTGGCGGCGCATAGGGCAAGAGCAACAAAAGAAGAGGGGACGTGCTTCCCAGGGCGGAAGCATGGCGCCGCACGCGGAGCTTGTTTCACCACTGTTCCGAAAAGACGGCGATATGCGGTCGGGGCACGACCCGGGCGTCAGCCATCGTCCTCGTTCTCGTCCTCGTCCTCGGCTTTTCCTCTTTTCGGGTGAGCCGGGGGCTCATGTTCGACTGCGTGAAACTGCTTCTTCTGCTGTTTCTTCTTTTCCCCCTCAGCGTTTCTCTGCACTGCAAACCTGTAACATCTTGTTTTTTTGACAAGAAACATTCATGC
>CAYOBS010000183.1:0-7626 GCA_964402305.1 uncultured Planctomycetaceae bacterium
CCACTCCAAGTCTTCGGGTTTCGCCTGCGACCAGATGGGCGAGACAGTGACAAGCTGATCCTCCAGCCATGCTCCCGCGCCCAAATCCGCCAGGCGCGCCCATCGCATGCCGGGCGGCCACTGGTACCATAAGCCGTCCACCTCCAACTGCGCCTGCCGCTGGCCATCACCCACTTCCAGGAACTTGCGAGTGCCGACATTCCGCACATCCCATCGCAAGGCGGGGATTTCATCCGCCCGCCACGTCTTCCTGGCCGCCCGCAGCCGCATCTGCACCCCCTCCCGCGGCGCGGACCAGTCGGTCTGCACCGGCCCCTGGGCCGGCTGGGTGGCAGGCCGGGGGGCGGCAGGCCTCCTTGCCCCTTCGGGGGCTGGCCCTGAGCTTGCCGAAGGGACAGGCACAAGCTTGGCGGGCAGGAGGAACGTGCCATCTTGCTGTGGGGCGAAATCAAGGACTTCGACCACCGCCTCAAGGTTCACAGGTCCGTAGATGTGCGGGAACAAGGACGTGCCGCCTTCGAGGTTCTCGTACCTCACAGGGGCTTTGAGTCGCTTGGGGTTGATGCACAGCAACACAAGGCCGGACTTGCCACGGAAGTTGGCGTTGGCGACGCGGATGATCTGTTCGGGTGTCGAGCAATGCACGAAGCCCCCGGACCCAAGCGAAGTTGGTTCGTAACTGCCGGCCTGACGCGCCCGCTGCCATTCTGCGGCGCTGACTATGTGAAGAACCATCTGGGCCGCGGACTGGGTGGCGGCCTGCGCCTTCTGGAGTGCGAGCAGGAAGGCCTTGAGGTCGCCGTTTACAGGCCAGTCGCCGTGGCCTTCGGACCACACAGTCAGATCATCGTTGCTTGACACCGAGACGCGAATGGTCTTGCCGTCGCGCTTTGCAAACGCGATCTTTACGCCGGCCTCCCAACCGCCGGCGCGCCAGGACTCCTTGCCCCTGTCCATCTCCGGGAATAACGCCAGCAACGCCTCAAGCCGATTCGGGTCCGTCACATGGAGCACAGTTGCCAGCTTGCTGTCGGGCACATGTTCGCCCGACTCCAGATCCATGAACAGGGTGATCGTGGCGTCCTTGACCTGCACCTTGGGCGGGGCCTTCGAGCAGGCCGTAGGCATCGCCATCGCCGCGATTGCCGCCAATGCGACAATCGCTCCCCACCGTGCAAGGGCGCGGCGGTTGCGGCGGCCGTCGCGGCCGGCCGGCAGCCGGGCCACGAGATCCTTCAAGGCCGTCCGCAGATCGGCCTTGTCCGAAACTGTCTTTGTCATCTGATCTCCCTGATGCCGCGTTCTTATATGGAATAGACTCCCACAGTGCCGCAAAGTTGCATCGACTCCACGAAATATCGCGGGGCCCCTTGGATCGGTTATGCAGCAAGCCATTATTTATAGATATGTTACGGCATCGTCGATATTTCTCGCGGAATTTCTGCAACGTGTTGCCCGCCGGACGCTCTTAACTGGTAGGCGAACAGGAACCCAAGGGAAGGATGATGCCTATGGCCGACGATGGGCTTTTGTGCGTTGCGGTTATCGCGATGCTTGCGGGCTGTTTTATGGCGGCTTCGGCGAGAGGCCAGTCGGCCGACGCCCAACCGCCGGCCGGGATAATCCCGCCGCTCTACGACATCCCGCGATTGGACGGGATCGCTGTCGACGGCAAGGACGATGACTGGGCTCGCGGCGGGTTCCTGATTGACTTGCTGGCGCCCACTCAAATGGCCTCCCCGCAGCGCCACGGACTTCTCGGCTGGGGCCAGGCTGGCCTGGTGCGGCCGGGGCATACTGATGCTTGTGGAGGTTCAGGATACGCAATGGGTGGAGATCCGCACCAAGGATGGCCGGCTGTTCCGGCGCTTCACGACGCTCTATCGCCCATCCGACGCGGCGGTCGTCAAGAGCGTCAGCCAGAGCCAGGAAGCGGCCGTTGAACTGGCCGCCGGAGGCGGCAGCGGCCAGGCAGATCCGTTCAACAGCCCGTCGATGCAGAATCGCCGCTGGTGGCTGGGCTTCAAGCGTGGGCTGTATGGCTGGGACAAGGCATACCCCAAACCGTTCGCCCGCCCGGTGCAGATGGAAGGCGAGCCGGCCAGGACAATCCACGCCGGCACCCTGGCCGAGGCAGGCATGAAGAGCGATGCCGCCGCCAAAATCGACGCTGAGCTTGCCGATTGGTTGAAGGACACGGACGAGGCATTTGCCGTGTGCGTCGCGCGGCACGGTGTGATCGTGCTGCACAAGGCCTACGGCAAGCGCAGCGGAAGGCCGATGACCGTGGGCACGGGCAGTTGGATGGCCTCGGGGGGCAAGATGTTCACCGGCCTGGCCGCGATGATGGCCGCGAGTTGCCGGCGCGATGCGGCACCGGTCGGGGATGGGCCTGGCGATGCTCGGCTCGGCCATGGGGCCGTTCATAGGCGCGACACTGTCGCTGGTGGCCGTGAGAAACGCGCAGACGGGTGTCGCCGCAACGATAATGGCGATCTCGCCGATCATCCTCATCCCCGCCTCGGCCATCATCCACAAGGATCGCATAACCTGGCGAGCGGTAAGCGGCGCGGTCCTGGCCGTAGGAGGCGTGGCGATGCTGTTCCTCTGCCCGTAGGGAGACAAAAGCGGACTACCGCGGAGGCGCAGAGCCACAGAGGGTGTAGGCGGGAGTAAGCTACGGCCAGGCCGGCGATGGCATGAGTAAAGCCGATTCGGCAATCGGGAGGCATCTCCTGGCCGTCGGCGGCGTGGCGATGCTGGCGGCGGTGTGTGCCGCGGCCCAGGTGGCTTTCATCCGGGCGGGCGTGGCAACGAGGTCCAGAAGGTTCAGCAGTAGACCTCTTGTAAAGGCACATCTGTAAAGATGTGAGCGATGCTGGGCAGGCGAGGTCACCGGGACTTTCGCCAAAACCTCAGCCGCCTCCAAGACAGAAACAACGGTGGTGCAGCAGCAATAGGGATGTTCAAGAGAAGATACCAAAGTCTATCAAACTTGTGGTATGCGATCATTCTTATGAAAGCAGGGACGGATAACGCAACCCACATCATCCCACCCATGAACAAGGCGACCCACGCCCAGCGAATAGTTGGGGGCGATTGAGACATTTGGGCAGTTCTCTGTTGTTCGAACTTCAACCAGTGAGGCTTGATCAGTCTGGCGGGAAGATACCAGACAGGAAAGGTGACAGCGAGAACCATCAGTGACCACGCGTTCCATATGCAAGGAATTACAGCATGACAGTGAGGGCACACGTAACCAAACCAATGGCCAAGTCCCTTGAGTCCTCTCCAAGCGAAGCTGTAATGCAACATGCCGCACTTTGGGCAGGGCACATAGCCATTGCGGCACCCGTTGCATAGAAGCATTATTCTGGGAATGCGCAGTCCGAGAGGAATCTCGACCAGCGCCAACCCAGGGTTGAGAACCCAATGAACGATTACGGCATGTGGCCATGCCCATCGCGTGAAGTTTTGGCCTCCACACTTCGGACAAGCAGCACCCTGTGCAATGGAGTCATGAAGTCCCATACGTTGGATTCTGCCTTCGGTGTCAGTTATTTGCAAGAGCCTCTTGGTAGAGGCGATTCCTGATGTCCAACGCACAAGGCATCGAAGCTGGCAGGGGGCTGTGGCAGCGCTGCCGCGGCGCGGTCCCAGTGCGACCGTGCGACCGGGTTCATAGTTCGATCCCTTCCCGCTTCACGTTGCGGTAAAGAGGAAACACCTGAGCCTGATAGGAGTCCATCGAAACCGGCGTCCCGTGGATAGGGAAGTCCACCTCAAGTTGAAGCGGGTACAGCGCATGGACGATCGTGCTGATGTCCGGCATGAGAGTAACGGGGCTCTCCAGCAGCACCAACAGGTCCATGTCGCTGTCGGGGGCGGCGTCGCCGCGGGCACGGGAGCCGTAGAGGATCACGCCGCGCAGGCGCGGGCCGAAGGCGGCCTCCAGCCTCGGCTTGATCTCGCCCAGAATTTCCGTCGCCTGCATCACGTGAACTCCTTCTCAACCCGCATGGCATTATACCGCGCGCCCGGCAATCCTGAACTGATACTGACACTGATAGGAAATTTGATTTTGCATAGACCCCACGGGCTGCCGGATCGCTCTACCAGGGAGCGGGGGGTTTTTCCTCCGATTCCTCGTTCTCGAAGTGCTTCTGCATGACCTTGACCAGTGCCTTCCGCCGGGCGCGATGCGGCACCGGTCGGGGATGGGCTTGGCGGCGCTCGGCGCGGCCGCCGGGCCGTTCATAGGCGTGACGCTGTCGCTGGTGGCCGTGAGAAACGCACAGACGGGCGTCGCCGCCACGATAATGGCGATCTCGCCGATCATTCTGATCCCCGCCTCGGCCATCATCCACAAGGATCGCATCACCTGGCGAGCGGTCGGCGGCGCGGTCCTGGCCGTCGGCGGCGTGGCCGTGCTGTTCCCGCATCCGTAGGGGAACGGACAAGAGTGGATTACCGCAGAGCCGCAGAGGGCGCAGACCTACAGAGGACAAAAGAAGGAAGAATCTACGTCTCGAAGCGGTAGCCGACGGGTCGGACCGTCTGGATAAAGCGCGGGGCGGCGGGGTCGGGTTCGATCTTGGCTCGCAGCGTGTTCACACAGCGGTCGACGCTTCGGCTGGTGACGAAGACGTCGTTGCCCCAGACGCGGTTGAGGATCTCATCCCGGGTCAGCGCCCGGTCGGGGCGGCGGCAGAAGAGCTCCAGCAGGCTGAACTCCTTGGGAGTCAGCGGGACTTCGCGTCCGTCGCGCGTCAGGCGCCGGCTGGCGAGGTCCAGCGTGAACCGGCCGAACTGGTGGACCGTCTCCGCCGCCTGCCGCTTGCGCCGCAGGAAGGCGTTCGCCCGAGCCAGAAGCTGCTTGATGCTGAACGGTTTTGTCACGTAGTCGTCGGCCCCGAGGTTCAGGCCCAGGATGATGTCCTGCTCCTGCCCCTTTGCCGTGAGCATGATGATCGGCACGTCGAGGCCCTCCTTGCGGACCAGCCGGCAGATCTCATAGCCGTTGACCTTCGGCAGCATGATGTCCAGGACGATCAGGTCGGGCTTGACCGACAGCGATGCCTCCAGGCCCTTCTCGCCGTCGGATGCCGTCGCGACACAGAAGCCTTCGTACTCGAAGTTGTCCTTCAAGCCGCGAAGCATCGTCGGGTCGTCTTCGATGATGAGGATGGTCTCAGATGGCATAAACATTGGTTCAACGCAGAGCACGCAGAGATCGCAGAGAGAGCAAGTCGAAGAAGCAGCAGCGAGGGCTTCTTCGGGTCTTTCTTCTCCAGCCCTTTTATCTTCTATTTCTTCTCTGCGCCCTCTGCGTGCTCTGCGTTGAGTCTTTCTTCTTCTTTCCCAGCCGGCAGCCTAATCGTGAACGTGCTGCCCTTGCCGGTTTGGCTCTTTACGTCGATTGAGCCGCCGTGGGCGTCGAGAATGAACTTTACGATGGAAAGCCCCAGTCCGCAACCGCCGGCCTTGCGAGCGAGCGTCTGATCGACCTGGTAGAACTTGTCGAAGATCCGGCTCATTGCCCGGCGGCTCATGCCGACGCCGTTGTCTGCCACCTCTATGCACACTCTGCCATCGTCGGCATAGGCGCGGACCTTGACGGACTTGTCGTCGCCGGAGTACTTCCATGCGTTGTCCAGCAGGTTCAGCAGCACCGTGACCATCGCGTCACGGTCGGCGCGGATGCGCGGAAGGTCGGTGGGCAGGTCAACGTCCAGCCGCGATTCCGGGCTGGAGAATCGCTCGCGCACGGCCGCGACGGCCGCCCGCACGGCGTCGGCGACATCCACGTTGTCGAAGTCGAACGCCCGCTTGTTGCGTTCCATCCGACTGAAGGTCAGGAAGTTGTCTATCAGCCGGCTCAGCCGCTCGTTCTCGTGGGCGATCAGGTCGAAGTACTCGCCCGCTTGCTTCGCGTCGGCGCATCGGCCCTCGCGCAGCGTGTCCACCAGCACGCGCATGGACGCCAACGGCGTCTTGAGCTCGTGGCTGACCGTGGCGATGAGGTCGTTCTTGAGCCGCGTGAGCCTCATTTGCCGGCCGAGGTACGACGCCATCGCCGCCGCCAGGATCGCAATGAACGCAATGCCGAGAATGCCGGTCCATAGGTACACCGCGTTGCGTTGATCGGCCGCGGCGGTGAAGGGGTCCGGGCCGTTGAGGTAGACCTCCACGCGCCAATCGCTCATGTGCTTGCGTGACGCTCCCTTGATGAGGAAGGGCGTGCCAAGTTCCGGCCGGGCTACAACGGAGTTGATGATTCGATAGGACGCCTCCATGGCGGCTGGGCCGCGATTGAGCAGTTCCTCCGCCTCGTCGATCACCCGCTGGCCACAAAACAAGCCATAGGCGCGCAGGTCGCTTGACGGCAGAGCGGCCCTAAGGTACTCGATAGTCGTCGCCGGCGACGTCGGCCCGCTGTACCCCGAGATCAGCCTCTTGACCTTCGGCGGGGCCTTGAAGTCCGACAGCCCTTGCGACATTTCCTGGCAGGAAAGCTCGGCCTGCAAGGTGGGCCAGCGAGTGTCGGGGGCGAGTTCGGCCAGCCTTGTCATCAGGAACGCCCGCTGGCCGGCGGGCATGGACAGGTCGCGGTAGTCGTTTACCTGGTCGCCCAGGCGTTTGGCGGCGGGGGCGAAGCGGGGATCCTTGCGGTCCATCAATTCCAGCGCCATCAGGCGGGCCGAGGCGACGATGAGCCTGCCATGTGCGTCAAGCGCGTAACGCAGCCGGGGCTGCTCGAGCGATTCGGTCAGAATCGCCGCCGCCTGCTTGCGTTTGTCAGCCTTGGCAAGGCACCGCGCCTGGGCGATCAAGGCCCGGGCAACGGACTGGTCGTCGCCGCCGGCCGCTACGATGCGGGCGTATACTTCGGCCGCCTTGTCGGGCGAGGCCGAGGCAAACTCGGCCTGTTCCGCCTCGGCCCACAAGCTTTCTGATTCCGCGCCCGGCGCCGTCGCGGGCATGGTCGCAGGCGCGGTCGCGGGCATGGTCGCCGGGGCGGCAGCGGGCACGCTGGCCGGCGCGGAGGCCGTCGTCGCGGCTGGGGGCGTCACCGCGGCGGCGTTGGGATAGGCCATGTATCCCCGCTCGTCCAGCACGATGAAACTGTCGGCCAGGCGCGATCTGGCCAGGCGGGCAAACGCCTCGCCGGGGCCCTCGCCAGGCCGGAGGGAAATCTCGCCAGCCCGGCGGTCCCAGAACGCGTCGAGTTGCTGCTGGGCCTCGATCACCCGGCTGGCGTATGCCTGCGTGAGGGTCTCGCGCACGGCCAGGCGCTCGTTGCGCATGGCGGCGTTCATGAACCACAGCACGCAGGCGGTCGGCACGAGCACGGCCGCCAGGATAAGGGCGAGCACGGGCCAGATCCCCCGGTTCCGGCCCGTGCCCAGTTGTGTCGCGCTGCGCCTGAAGATCATCCGCGGCCTACCTTATGAAATACCCCGACACTCGCCATTTGCCGTCTTTATCTTTCATGGGCGTGACGGTTTCCACGGCCTGCCTTTTGTTCTCGAAGACGGCCTCGAACTGAACAACCAGGTATTGGCCGTCCGGGGCGCCGGGAACGGATGTCATGTACGTCGCGGAGATCAGCTTTCGCGACTGGAG
>CAYOBS010000184.1:0-7620 GCA_964402305.1 uncultured Planctomycetaceae bacterium
GAGCCTGGCGAGAACATCTTTTCGGTTTTCCAAGGCCGCTCTTTAGCTCAAAATGCGATTCCCGATACAATTACTTGACAATGGGCGATTCAGGCGTTTGACCCTGCAAAGAAATGCCGAATATCCCGCGTCAGTGAGCCCGGGCAGATCCTGCGAGGCACAGACGCATTGATGACGCTCAATAAGCGGCCGGCCCGGAATCTCGCCGCGGTCGCGTGAGGGGCCGGCGGCGGCTTCGCCTGGCTGCGGGCGGGAGTGTTTCGGCCCTTGCGGCCGCTTTTGGCCGGATTATCCCTGTTCTAAACCCGGCCGGATTGCCGACATTGTCTAAGCGCGAATGCATCGAGACCCCGACAAATCGTTGTTTGTGCGCCTGCTGAAGCTGGCGATGTGGCTGTCGCTGACCTGCGCGCTGGTGATGCTGCTGGTGGCGCTGTTTCGCTGGCGGCTGAGCGGTTTGCCCGCGCAGTTGCTGCTGACGTGCGCCGCGGTGTTTCTGGGGGCGATGTTCATGTACGTTCAGCTTCGCGCCCGCCACCGGGCCGGGCCGGGCTTTACGCTGCTGCTGACGCTCGGCGTCGCGGCGGTGGCCGCCTCGCAGGCGAGCTTCCTGGCGCTGGTGTGGGCGAACTGGGCGACGACCATGACCTTCACCTGGCGGCTGTGGTGGGTGACGATGGTCGTTTCGGTGGCCATCACGCACCTGGTGGTGCTGGAGGCCGCGTCAGTCAGGCGCGGCGGGCCGGTGGAGCTTGTCACGGCCGTAATGTCGGTCTGGACGGGCCTGATGGTGCTCTGGCTGGGCCTGCGGCAGGACATGCTGGCGGACATATCGACGGCGTACCTGTGGGTGCTGGTTTTCCCGGCCGCCGGCACGGGCGTCGGGTCGGTGTACCTCATAGTGCGTCGCGTGCTGGGCGTGGCGCGGCCCGGGTCGATTTCCAGAGGGGCGGCCGTGACGGGCGTGCTGATGTCGCACCTGGCGACGGCGGTGGTGGCGTACTTTGTCGGGCAGGCGGCGGCGACGAAACCCGCGGCGCAGGCCGGGCCGGCGCCCGCGGCGTTGGCGGCTTCGGCCGGGGCGGACGTGGCGCGGCAGTTGGGCCAGAACATCTATGCCGCGCAGTCCGGCGTGGCCACGTACATGGGCGACACGCGGATCGTCAACCGCCCGCCGTTTATCACGGTCGGGCAGGCCGAGGCGATCGAATCGCGCCTTGAGCCCGGGGACATCCTGCTCGAACGGGCAAACTGGTACCTGTCGAACCCCGGCCTGCCGGGCTTCTGGAAACACGCGGCGCTGTACGTCGGGCGGCTTGAGGACCTCAAGCAACTGGGCATCGCCGATGACCCTGCCGTTCAGCAGCACCTGGCCGACTACCTGACGGCCGCGCCCGACGAGCGGGCAAAGACGGTCATCGAGGCCGTCAGCGAGGGCGTGCTTCTCAACAGCCTTACAAGATCGCTGCACGCCGACTACGCCGCGGTGCTCCGCCCCCGCGTCAGCCCCCGCCAGAGAGCCACGGCCATTACGCGGGCGTTCGCCAACCTGGGCAAACCGTACGACTTCAACTTCGACTTCGAGGACACCACCAAGCTCGTCTGCACACAGGTGATCTACCTGTCATACTACGACGTTCTGGCCTTTGGGCTTCAGCGGATTCTTGGCCGGACCACGTTGCCTGCCAACGAGATCGCCCGCAAATACGCCAACGAGGCCGGGCGGGCCGATAGGCAACTGGACTTCGTGCTCTTCCTCGACGCGGCTGCCAGCCGCGGCGCGGCGGTGGAGTCAACCGAAGCCGAGTTCCGCAAATCCGTCCTGCGCCCCAAAGAACTGGTCGAGACTCCGTGACGGTCTTATCATTCGATGACCAGCGCGGCCTTGCTCACCTGGCCGGGGCCGGCCTGGGGGTCCGGCACGTCCCGCAGCTTCAGCGGCGAGCCCTCGACGGGCCCGCTGGCGTCAAGCACCATGGCTTTCATCGCGTGTCCCTTGAAGACCAAATCAAGGAATGATATGCAGGACACCGACCTGGCTTTGCGGGTATAATGCAATGCATGAAGTCACTGGTTGAGACAAACGCTTATCTTCGCCGGCCCGGCGCCCGTCGGCGGATGCTCCAGCAAAACGCCCTTGAATCGTCCATCTTCGAGGGCGCCTCGTGCCTGCATGCCGAGAAGGCAGCCAAGGCCGTGATCGCCGCCAAGACGGCTGCCGCAGCCAAGGCTGTTGCCGCCAAGGCTGCGAAGGACAAGGCTCACGTCTCACGTCCCAAGGCCCGCTGACGCCTTTCCAGAGCCGCGGCGAAGAATTCCGTCAAAGGCTCGTAGTTCGTCAAATATCCCTGCCTCACCGCCTCCAGATACTGGCTTTTCCGTCGATTCGATCCTTTACCTGTAAATCCGTAATCCGACATCGCCATCGCCGCCTGTAGCGCCATAATGTCAGACAGCCATCGGGCCATTCGCCCATTACCCTCTCGGAATGGATGGATCAACAGAAGCTCCGCATGCACCTCAGCGATCTTTTGGGCAACTTCGTGGATCTCTCCTGATCGGCAGGGAGTATTGCGGGCCAGCAGGCCGGCCTCAAACTTCGCCATGTTCTCCATAACCAGGACAGCAGGAGGCCAGCGAAACCCGCCCTTCGCCAAGTCCACGTTGCGGTATTGTCCCGCCCAGTCATAGATGCCCGCCAGCCAGTCATGATGCATGCGGCAAATCAGCTCAGCCGTGAAACGACTCTCGGCCGTGATGATCTTCACGTATGCTTCCTGCGCCCTGAGCAGAGCCTGGTACTCGGCCCGGTCCATGTCGGTCTTGCGAGAAATTCCCAACCGATTAACCAACACCTTTCCACGAGATCCCGCCTGAAACTGCGTCTCTCTGCCCGTCGGCGTCGTGTACCGGCTGATATGCTTTCCTCTGCTCATATCATCACAAAGGCTCTTCTTGTCCGTTACATCCCAACCATATCAAGTGTCATCGAGGTCTCTTCTGCAATCCCATCGACTTCCGGATCGCCTTCGCTGCAACTAGGTCAGGACCCTATTCTTAGTCCTTCCGCCAGATGTCTTTTTCCGGCTGGTGGTGGTCTTCCAGATTGGCGGTGGGGCTTTCGAGCCGGCCGGCCTTGTATTGGCTGCGGAGGAACCATCGCCGCGCGTCGCGCCAGCGGGCGGAGAGCTTTCGATGCAGCAGATGCACCCAGCCTCGGCGGCGGCTGAGGGCCTCTTCCTCGCCGGTCAGTTCGCTGGGCGCCAGTCGGCGCTTATGTTTGTAGAGGTGGTATATATCGGCCTGTTGGGCGTGGTGGACGATCATCGCGGAGAAGGCGCACAGAGGCCAGGGCCAGTTGTCGCGGCGGTGGATGCTGACCTGGAAGTCGATGACGAAGGGCCGGCCCTGGGCATCGACCAGGATATTGGACTGCTTGTTGGCGTCGCAGTAGGCCACGCCGCGCTCGTGCATCTGGCGGAAGATATCCGCAAGCCTGTCGAAGAACCCCGGCGGTATTGCTTCCAGGTGGTCCAGCGGCTGGGCGTCGATGTACTCGATGGCATAGGTTGGAAAATCCACGCACCCAACCCAGCGCGGCACGCCGGGCAGGCCCTTGAGGTGTTTGTATATGTCTTCCTCGTGCCGGCAGATCCACAGGCCGTACCAAGACAGGGGAAAGCCCCATAAATCTTGCGTTCGGCCGAACTTTACAACAATGCGAGGGATGTCCATCCCGGCCGGCTCGACGGCTTCGTACAGGCACGTCGCCGCGAAGAAGTCGTGCTTGAAGACGCGGACAAGGCGATACTGCCGGGCGCGCAAAACGAGCGTCTCCGGAGGGCTCTGGCGGAGGGCAAAAAGTTGAACATTCTTGCTGCGTCGGGGCATGTGTATGCAAGTAAATGAAAATGCTGCTGTTAGAACGCTCTTCTGGGGTTTGTTCCGTCCCGGGGGGTTCTCCCAGGGATTGCTATCCGCCTTCGCCAAGGCTTCGGTGGACAGGTCCCTGGGCTTCGGACAGGTTCCTGGGCTTCGGGTTCTTTTTCTTCTTCGCTTCCGCTTCTTCCCTTCTTCCTACTTACTACTTCCTAACTACTTCTTACTACTGCTGTTACCACCTTCTTAATGTCCTCGGCAAAGGCTTTGGCAGCCCGCTGGACAGCCTTGTGCCAGGGCAAATCGGCATATTCTGCCTGGCGATGAGCGTAAATGACCGACCGGCTGGCGTTTACGATTGCGCCGGTGCCGTCGTCCTTGAAGCAGGCCGCGCAGTCGCTGGCCGAGGCGCCTTGGGCGCCGTAGCCGGGGACGAGGAATATCTGCCGTGGCATGAGTTGGCGGAGCCGGCGGGCCTCTTGCGGCCAGGTTGCGCCGACTACGGCGCCAAGGCTGCTGTAGCCGCGGCGCCCGACAAGGCCGGCGGCGTCGCCGAAGCCGGCGACCAGCTCGGCCATGTGCTCGTAAAGTTTTTTGCCCTCGGCGTTTGCGAAGTCCTGCACCTGCCCGGCCGAGCGGTTGGATGTCCGGACCAGCGCAAAGGCGCCTTTGCCCTGGGCGCTACAGACATCCAGGAACGGCTTTAGCCCGTCGATGCCGAAGTAGGCATTGACGGTCAGGCTGTCGGCCTTGTCCGGCCCGGCCAGGTGCCCGGCTGCGTATGCCTCGGCCGTCGGGCCGATGTCGTTGCGCTTGGCGTCGCCGATGACAAGCAGCCCGAGCTCGTGGGCCCAGCGGACGACCTGGAAGTACGTCTCGACCCCCCCCGCGCCGTAAGCCTCGAAGTAGGCCGACTGCGGCTTGACGGCCGGGACGTGAGGAGCTACCGCCTCGAGCACCTGCCAGCAGAACTCGCCGATCCTGGCCAGTTGTGCAGCGGCGTCGGCGTCGGGGCCTCCACGGGGCCCGGCCCCGGCCGCCAGGGCCGGGGGAAGCTGGTCGTATTTCGGGTCAATGCCCACGCAAACCGGCGAGCCTTTTGCCTCGATGGCGTCCAGAAGGCGGTCGGCGAAGTTGACGGTTGTCCGCGTCACGTGGTGCTCCTTGATTGTTGTTCTTAATCGGACCGTTATACCCCGCCCCGCGGGGGGAAGATATAGGTCCTATAGGTCCTATAAGACCCATAAGACCTATAACGATGGCATTTATAACCTACGACCTTGCAGCCGCGGGCCGCGCTGTGGTATTATGGAAAGACTTAGGAGATGCGTTTATGGCAGATGTGCAATCGTTGCGGGAGGCTATCGAGTCTCTCAGCTCCCGGATCATCGCCATCCGGGACTCTCTTTGACTACCCTGCCCGGCTGGAGCAGATGGCCGAGCTCGAGCGGCGCATGGGCGTGCCGGGTTTTTGGGACAATCAGGAAACCGCCCAGGAGTTGGTGATGGAACTCAAGAGCCTTCGCGGCGTGCTGACGCCCGTGGGCAAGCTCACGCGGCGGATCGAGGACGTCTCGGTCCTGCACCAGTTGGCTGCCGAGGAAGGCAGCGAGGCGGAGATGGAGGAGGTCGCCGGCGAGGTCGAGAAAATTTCAGGTGAGGTGGACCGGCTCGAGTTGCGAACGATGTTGTCCGGGCCGCACGATTCGGGCGACTGCTACTTTTCGATCCACGCCGGGGCAGGCGGCACCGAAAGCTGCGACTGGGCCGAGATGCTGTTTCGGATGTACCTGCGATACTTCGAGCGGTCGGGCTACTCGGTCAGCGAGATCGACCGCACCGACGGCGAGGAGGCCGGGATCCGCTCGGTTACTTTGCTGATTCGCGGCCCGTACGTTTACGGGTATCTCTCGTGCGAGCGCGGCGTTCACCGCCTGGTGCGGATAAGCCCGTTTGACGCCCAGAGCCGCCGGCACACGAGTTTCGCCTCGGTTGACGTGCTGCCGGTGCTGGATGATATCGAGGTGGAGGTCGACTGGGACAAGGACGTGCGCGAGGACGTCTACCGCGCCAGCGGGGCCGGCGGGCAGCACGTCAACAAGACTTCCAGCGCGATCCGGCTGACGCACGCTCCGACGGGAATCGTCGCGGCCTGCCAGAACGAGCGAAGCCAGCACCAGAACCGCGCCATGGCCCGCAAGATGCTTATGGCCAAGATTTACCAGGCGGAGTTGGCCAAGCGCGACGCCGAACTGTCGCGGATATACGGCGAGAAGGGGGAGATCGCCTTCGGCAGCCAGATCCGCTCGTACGTGCTGTACCCGTACCAGTTGGTCCGCGACGAGCGGACGGACCTGAAGGTCGGCCAGACCGACCGCGTGCTGGATGGCGAAATCCAGGAGTTCATTGACGCGATGCTTCAGCTCCGGCTGTCGAAAAAGCAGAAAGTTTAGGCCCTTGCCGCCCCCGGCCGGGGGTTGCGGGAAAAAGTGTTTCGTGGTATTTTAGTGGCTGCGCCGACGCGACGGATTTCCGCGTGTCTGCGCTTGTGTGACAAACATGGCGGGCAGTTCCGCGTTGCCGCCGGTGGGAGGCATGTGGGCAGGGCGAACGAGATGGGAGAACGAAGCATGTGTGTGCGGATGAATCATAGAGGGTTTTTCAAGGCGTTGGGCCTGGGGACAGCAGCCGTTGTAGTCCTGGGTTGCTCCGCCTTTGTCCAGTCCGCCAATGCCGCCCCGGCCGCCCCGGCGGGTCCGTTGACGTTCTCACCCGAGGCGGTCGAGAAGGCCATCAAGAACGGTGTGGAGTTCCTCAAGAAGTCCCAGGGCGCCGACGGCTCCTGGCCGGGACACACCGAGAACTACCCCGTCGGACCAACGGCGATCGCAACCTACGCCCTGCTGGAAAGCGACCTGATAAAGGTCGCCGACCCGAAGATCAAGAGCGCCCTGGACTGGCTGGCCAAGCGGCAGGCCCCCGCCAGGCTGGCAGCCCCCCTCCCGGGCGGCAAGACCGCACCGGTCGCCGCGGGCGGCACCAATATCTTCTGCCACAAGACCTACGAACTCGGTCTGCGCGCCAACGCCTTCCTGGCCGCGATGAAGCGGTCGGGAATGTCGAACAGTCCGTACAAGCCTTTCCTCAGAAGCGACGTGGCCATGCTGTGGTTGTCCACCAAGGATGGCAGCTACGGGTACGACAGCCTCGGCAACGGCCTGAGCAGCGGCGACAACTCCAACAGCCAGTATGGCGTGCTTGGCGTATGGGCGGGCGTCCAGGCCGACGAGGAGGTGCCGCGCGAGTACTGGTACAAGGTCCTGAAGCACTGGCTGGAATGCCAGGCGAGCGAAGGCGGCTGGGGCTACCGCGGCAAGGGGGATCCGTCGGCCACCATGACCACGGCGGGTCTGGCGTCGATGTTCCTCTGTTACGACAACCTTCTGTCCGACGGGTTCGTCAAGTGCGACCAGGGCGAGAAGGTCCAGGCGGTCCTCAAGCCGCTGAACAAAGGCCTGGACTGGATGGACAAGTATTTTCAAGGCGGCGGGCAGCGGGGCATCGGCAACAACTTTTACCTGCTGTACGGCATCGAACGGGTGGGCCTGGCCAGCGGGTACAAGTATTTCGGCAAGTCGGACTGGTACAAGGTGGGCGCCGAGCAGTTGCTGCAGTCGCAGGGCGCCGACGGGGCCTGGCAGGGCGGCTACGGGCCGGTGGTCGACACGGCCTACGCCCTGC
>CAYOBS010000185.1:0-3518 GCA_964402305.1 uncultured Planctomycetaceae bacterium
GCCCGAGACATCCCACTGATATGTCAGTTCGCCGGCGCCAGCGGCCCGCATCTCGCGCATGTTGGCGATTTGGGGGATTACCTCGATTCTCTCGCGCCCATCCCAGTTGGCGGGCGCTTTGAGCGTGAAGACTGGATCGGGAACTGCCTCCTTGAGCGTAACGGGGATGTCCCGCGTCTTCACCTCATTGGCATAGACGGCCTTGAATTGCAGCGTGGCGGCCCTGTCGTTTGTGAGCCGGCCGGCATTGAAGGTCAAGCGGAACCGGTCCACGGCAAGGAGCGTTTCCACGCCGTCGCTTTTGAGAGTCCAGTACACCTTCAGGGCTCCGCCCGCCTTAGCGGACAGCACCGCGTTCCTTCCCTCCGGAACGGTGACCTGGGTGGGCGTGACGGAGAAGTCGCTGCCCGGCTGCACCACGAGCCCGACCAGCGTCTGCAGCGGCTTCTGGTTCTCGTATTGCAGTCTTATCCAGTCAGGAGATCGCACCACTTTGGAAATGCGCACCTCGTCAATGTCGCCGACGAACTGGTAATTATTGTACCACCCGCCGATATACATCCTTGCCGGAGTCCTTATGTTAAGCGGCGTTCCTTTGGACGTTAAGGCGCCGTCGAGGCGGCCATTGACATAGACCCGCGAATCGCCCTTCTGATACGTATGGACCACGTGAACCCATTGGTTCAAGGGGATCGTACTGCCGCCCTCCATGCTTGCGTCTGAAAAGTAACAGTCCATTCTCACGTGGGGCGGGCTGCTGAAACCCATCACTATCTTGCCCTGCCCTTGCTCGTTGCCCCAGCCCAGGACCGTGGTGTTCGACGCTTCGGCCCTGAACCACGCCTCAGAAGAATTGGCGCTGGAGCCGGAAGGCAAGCCCTCGATCTTTTCCCCGCAGTTGATCCCCTTGCGTATGTCAAAGTGCCGGCTGTCGCCAATAATCCCGGAAGATGGTGTGGTGCCCGTGTCCTTTGAGACGATCGTGCCGACCTCGTCGGTCATCGGATCGCTCATGTGCCAGACGCTGACGTATCCGTTGGACTCATTGAACACCGCCGGCCCGCAGGATTCGCCGGCCGCGTCGGGCTTGCCCCAGTACATCCTGATTTCCTGCCGCGCGTTGCCCTTGATATTGGGTATGCGGACCCAGATTGCAGCCTTGCCGGCGAAGGCGTCCCATTGCTCGATCTGGTAGGGCAGAGGCGCACCTGTGGCGGCGGCGAAACGAATGTCATCGCCATTGGCTTTCGCCTCGCTGAAGTTGAACCAGTCCTTGTCCAACCGCACCAGCAATGGGAAGTTGTCTTCCGATGCCGAAGCCGGCAGGTCCGCGCCGTCCGGCGTGGTGAGAAGGCAGATGGCCCCGGAATGTCGCCAGGCCGAGTACTCAGCCGGCGCCGCCTGCAATACGCTCGCGATCAGAATCAGTCCGAATGCAATCTTGCGCATCGTAAACATCCCTATCTCTGCCGAGCCTCTTGCAAAACCCCCCGAAGTTCGGCGGAACCGTCCGCCGCTAACAGCTTCGGCAAGGCTTCCTGAGGCTGGTTCAGATTATACCACCTTTGCTCAATTCTGGCTCTCCTCCCAAAAACGTGATTGGAGAATGTTAGGTTTCTGGTGCGAGATAGTAAAGGTGGCGGCGCACCTGTCCTTCGGGTTGATGGTCATCGCCGCCGAGCAACTGCTCCCGATGCTGTGCTGAGACCCCGCGAGACCGGCAATTGAACGTCGGTAGGCACCGCCGCAGGGTGGCAACGGACGCCGCATGGCCGCAGGCCGGGTTCGCCGAAGCTCAACGGCCCGCCACGACGTGAAACACGCTCCTATGACGCGGTCGGGTGGCCTTCACCCGCGCAACACGCGACCGGCCCAGGCAACAAGCCGTCACCAGAGAGGTTTTGCAAGAGGCTCTTTCTATCAGCGGCCCGAGTTCTACTTGCCGCCCAGCGGTTTGCTGTCGGCCCGGAAGAAGACCGGTATCCGGCTCAGGTCGGCCGGGGCGTCGAACTCCTGCCCGCCCTTGTGCCGCTTGAGCGTCCAGGCATGACGCCAGGTCGTGCCGGCGGGCAGGTACACCTTCCGGCCGCGGGCGCCCAGCGCCAGGACTGGGGCGACAAGGATGTCCGGGCCGAACATGAACTCATCCTCCACTGACCAGGCCTTCGGGTCGTCGGGGAAGTCGAAGAACAGCGGCCTCATCGGCGGCTGGCCGGTCTTCTCGGCCTTTTGCATCTGCCTCATTATGTAAGGCCGCAACCGCTGGCGTAGGTGGAGCTGCTCGCTGAGGATTTTGTACACCTCCTCCCCGTACGACCAGACCTCGTTCGGTGCCCACTCGCCTTCCTTCTTATCCTTCTGCCGCCGCACGCCGTGCAGCCGGCATATCGGGCAGAACACGCCGTACTGGAACCAGCGGACCAGCAGCTCGTGGAATTTCGGATCGTTGATGTCCCCGCCGTAGAAGCCGCCGATGTCCGTCGTCCACCACGGTATGCCGCTCAGGCCGATGTTCAGCCCGCCCGCGACCTGGCGACGCAGCGAATCGAACGTCGAGGGGATGTCCGCGGACCACACGGCCGCACCGTATCGCTGGCTGCCCGCCCAGGCCGAGCGGCCCAGCGTGAGCACTTCCGTATCGCCCGCGGCCCGCAGGCCCTCGTAGAAGCCCTGCTGGTGGCACTTGGGATACAGGCAGGCGACCTCCAACCCGTTGCCGAGATGGTATCGCGTGTTGTCCTGCTCGAGCGGGATGAGCTCCGGCTCCATCGTGTCCAGCCAGAACCGCTTGATGCCGAGCTTGCAGTAGTTCTCGCGGATCTTTTTGAGCAGAAAGGCCCGCGCCTCGGGGTTCATCGCGTCGTAGAACCTCTGGAGCCGGCTGCCCTTGTTGTCCTCGCCGGCGTTCTGCACGGGCATTCCGCGCTCGTTGCGGATGAGCAGCCCGTGCGATTCCATGTACGCGTAGTTCTCGCTGGTCTTGTTGACCGTCGGCCAGACCGAGACCATCACCTCGATGCCCATTTCCGCCAGCTCGCGCGCCATCCCGGCCGGGTCCGGCCAGAACTCCGGGTCGAACTTCCAGTCGCCCATCTGCGTCCAGTGGAAGAAGTCGATCACGATCAGCGAGATCGGCAGCTTCCGCCTCTTGTACTGGCGTGCCACTTCGAGCACTTCCTGCTGGGTCTTGTAGCGCAGCTTGCACTGCCAGAAGCCCGACGCCCACTTGGGGAACTTTGTCGGGAAACCCGTCGCCTCGGCGTATCGCCGCATGATGGCCGGGATGGACCGCTCGGCCACGATGTAGTAGTCGATCTGCCTGGCCGCCTCAGCCACCCAGCGCGTCTCGTTGCGGCCAAGCTCGACGCGCCCGACGCCGGGATGGTTCCACAGGAACCCGTAGCCCAGGCTCGACACCGCAAACGGAATTGCCACCTCCATGTTGCGGTGGAGTAAGTCCACGACGCAGCCCTTCTGGTCCAGGTAGCCGTGCTGGTGCTGCCCGAGGCCGTAAAACC
>CAYOBS010000185.1:3618-7578 GCA_964402305.1 uncultured Planctomycetaceae bacterium
CGGACCTGCGGGCCTTCGCGGGCTTGTCAGGCGTGTCGGGCTTATCTAAAAGTGCCTGCGGCAAGTCCAGGAACTCCGCCTGCTGCGTAACTCGCACGCGCAGCCCATTGACGCCCCAGGGGACTATCCAAAGCTTTTCGTGGCCCCGCTTGTACATCAGCCCATCACCAAACTTCGCGGCGAATTCTTTCATGGTAGTAGTGGTCCTCGTGTGCGTTGCTTTTGTGCGTTCTTCGTGTTCGATGCCTGCCTTCATTCGCCAGCCGCAGGCCCATCGGCCATCGCCGGCAAGTCAGGCCGAGCCATAATAGTGCCCGCCCGGCGCCGGGGCAAGGGGTACGTAGGTAGGTGTGTCGGTAGGATTCAAGGACAATGCGTCGGACTGCAACCGAAGAAGAGCCCCGGACATGCTTCACGCAAGCATCGCGCCAATCGTGGCTGGGATCGGAAAGCATCCCACCAGCCTGTCAGTTATGCGGTCCGGAACGTACTTGGACTCCACAATGCGGGCAAATGTAATTATACCCCGAAGTCAGGACGAGGTATATCAGACCTGGGAGAAGGAAAAAGAGGGAGAGAAGACAGCCAATAGCGAGGCTACCGCGCGGCTGTTTCTTTGCAGGTCCTCTGTATCCGCAGTTCACGTTCGGACAGATGATCCAATCGGGGCCGATTGGGGCGGGTGGCGGTTGGACAGGTCTTGGCTTGGGTTCTGGCTTAGGTTCCGGTGCGGCATTCGGCTTGATTTCTGATAGGGGAATAATCAGATTGCAGATAGGGCAAGTATCTTGCGTAGCTTCTGCGTCAACCTCTATCTTCGCCTTGCAGCGGGGGCATTTGATCGTAACCACGGCGTTACCCTTTCCTGACGCAGATTGGGAGCACCCAGTTTAACTCCCTGCCTGAGATTACGCCATGTTTATGGTGACCTGTCAAGCTAATTAGAGTTCAACAAGAACATGGCAAGTGGCATCGCTCAGATCGGCCGGTGGCGTGTTTCCCAAGGCCCATAGCTCGCGGTGCCGTGCTTTGGCGTCCGCGGAAGCATGGCCGGCCTGTTTCTTTGCCGTGTGCTGCGCACAGCGCGGCAATTGTCTCCGTTGAGAACTCCTACGGATTGGGCAAATCAAGTGCGGGCCGCTAGCGTTCTTCGACCTCATCGGGTGTAAGCGTAAAGATCATGCTGACGCGCAGAAGTTCATCGGGCGACAAGGCGCTATCGGCAATACGCCAGACCAAGCTCTGCCGCTCTGAATGCTTCATTTCCTTGAACTTTGGAGCCAGGACAGCCACGCGATAGAGTTTTGTCGTCGGAACTCTTTCAGTGCGCACCTTCGCGCTGATATCATTCGCGGCCAGTGCGCTGATCAGCGCGGCCTTAAGACGATCCAGGAAGGGCGGGGCATCCTTTATCTTAACTTTAGCCATTGCTTCAGTTCCTCAACGAACCCGCCCAGATACATCGCCCCGTTGGCCCGCGCATTACGACCCGTCTGCCGCAAGGCATCGGCATCGTCAAAACGCCTATCCGCGACAGTCCGCAACTGCGCGGGGCGGACAAGGCGCAACCTATCGAAGATGGTCATAGGAACCACAATACCGCGCCCACCCCCCAGACTCAACGGAAAGGCGGCATCATCCTGAAAGCCACGCTGGGCCGGTGGCGCATTCCCCAAGGCCAGTCGCTCGCGGTGCTGTGCCTGAAGGGCCGAGAGCCGCCTGCCGCGTGCGTGTCTGGCGACCATGTCTTGAGCCCCGTTCACGGGGCTTCGCCCCCGCGATAGCGGGGGTCTAGACCAGGCCTTTTAGGCCTGGGTGCGGGCGACAATCGACACTTCTCCTTTTTGTTTTTCACCAGCACGCTTCAGCGCGCTTACCCGTGGTTGCCTGCTCTTTAGGCTAAAGCCCTCTTAAAGCGCGCCAAGGCGTGCTGAAAAAAGACAACAGGAACGTCACGATCGCCCCAGGCCTAAAAGGCCTGGTCTATACTCCGCCGCAGGCGGATCAAAGCCCCGTGAACGGGGCTGAAAGCCAGTCATGCCTGGCCGGTGGCATGTTTCCCAAGGCCCATCTTTCGCGGTGCCGTGCTTCCGTCTTGGGAAGCATGGCCGGGCTGTTTCTTTGCCGCGTACTGCGGCCAGCGCGGCAATTGTACCTGTTCAGAACTCCCATGGCTTGGTCAACCCAGCACGGGCAAGACCGCCGGTCGATTTTCAGAGGCTCATCCGCGTTACTCCAACTGACCGTTTTTCAAAGCCGCGAGGCGGCCAAATGCTATCGGCCCTATCGGGCCTGAAAAATCGGCCAGTTTGAGCAGGTATCCGTAGGCGCCTTAGCCTTGGGCCTTTGCCTTGCGTTTGGCCTTGTTCTTCGGCTTGGCGTCCCCGTATTGCGCCTGGGTGGCGGGATTGCGGAAGAAGTCCAGGTCCACTTCTGCCTTGGCGGGCTTGGCGACGGTCAGCGGATCTGTGTCGTCGAAGAGTTTCTGCTGCTGGGCCATCAGGGCGAGCATTTCCTTGACCCGGCCGGCCTGGCCTGGCTCGCCGGCTAAATCCTTGGTCTCGTGGGGGTCGTCGGCGAGGTTAAACAGTTGCGTCTTGTCGACCTTCGGGTAGCGAATCAGCTTCCAGGGGCCTTTTCGCACGGCCCGCTGGATGTCCTTGTATGCCAGGAAGATCGTATCCCGCACGCCGGCGGCTTGGCCGCGGATTACGCCGGCCAGGCTCTTGCCGTTGATGTCGGTCGGCACCGGCGCGCCGACCAGTTCGCAGACGGTCGGGAAGATGTCGAAGTGGTAGGCGAAGGCGTCGGTTTCCTTCCCGGCCGGGATGCCAGGCCCGGCGAAGACCAGCGGCACGCCCATGGATGGCTCGTAGAGGTTCTGCTTGCCCATAAGCCCGTGGCTGCCGATGGCGATGCCCTGGTCGGATGAGAAGATGACGATGGTGTCGTCGAACTCGCCGGTGTCCTTGAGGGCCTGGAAGATGCGCCCGATCTGCGAGTCCATGCAGGTTATCATCGCGTAGTAGTCGCGAAGGTGCCCGCGGATCTCATCCTCGCCGCGGGGCCAGCCGGCGAGCTTTTCATCGCGGATTTTCATCTCGCCGTTGTCGAAGGGGTGGAAGGGCTTGAAGTTCGGCGGCAGGGGGATTTTGGCCGGGTCGTACATGTCCATGTACTCTTTGGGGGCGACGCGCGGGTCGTGCGGGGCCGGGCCGCCGAGGTAGATGAAGAAAGGCCGGTCCTTCTTGCGGGCCTTGAGGAACTCGATCGTCCCATCGGCCAGCGGCTTGCCGGGCTGCGGGCCGGCTACGACGTGCCCGCGGTGCTCGAAGAGGCTCTGCACCTGCGTGTCCGAGTTGCCCGCCTTGCCGAGGAAGAACGTCTCGTACCCGGCCTGCTTCATGGACGTCGGGAAGTTGGAGAACCCCGCCGGCAGGTTGCGCACGTGGAACCAGCATCGCCCGCGGAGCATCTGCATCCGGCTTGGCAGGCACACGGCCGCACTGAAGCCGCCCATGCAGTATGCGTTGCGGAAGACCATTCCGCGCTTGACCAGCGAGTCGAGGTTGGGCGTCTTGATGTTGGGGTTGCCCAGGGCGGCGACGGTGTCCTCGCGCTGGTCGTCGGTGTAGATGAACAGGACGTTGGGCTTTTTTGGCGCCGCGGCCTTGGTGTCGGCCTCGGCCTCGGTCGCCATCGCGCGGCGGACAAGCGGCCCTGCCGCGATAGATGCTGCCGCGAGCCCGACGGCCTGGAGGAATCCTCTGCGAGTCGCAATGGTCGTGTTCACTTTGCAGCTCCTGTAGGGGGGAAGAAGTCCTATTTCGCGTTTGGCTTTGCCTTTTGGTTGCGTTTGGCGGCCTTGCCGGGTTTTTCCAAGGCCGGCTCGGGCGGCGGCTTGTTGGGCCCGCCGGCCAGTTCGCTGATTTTGTATCCTATTCGGCTTGCCTTGGCACC
>CAYOBS010000186.1:0-7576 GCA_964402305.1 uncultured Planctomycetaceae bacterium
CCCGGCGCGCCGGGACGGATTTCTTTCCCGGAAGATATTCGCCCAGACAATCCGCTCCCGGCGCGCCGGGACGCAATCCGCAATCCGAAATCCGCAATAAAGCCCTGCAAATTGGCGTGATTGAGGCCAAAGCAAGTGCCGCCAGAAAGAAAGGTCGCTCATCGCTGTTCATGACGGGCTCCCTAGTTTCATGGCCAGTTTGAACAGTGCGCTGGCGTGCATCTGGCTGACTCGCGACTCGGTCACGCCGAGGACCTCGGCAGCCTCCTTCATCGTCAGGTCGCGCTCATAGTAGAGTATGAGCACCATCCTGTCGCGTTGGGGCAGTTCCGTCATCGCCTGGGCCAGGCGGGCGATGGTTTCCTGCCGCGAGGCCTGGTCCAGCGGCGAGGGGCACTGGTCGACGGGCGTAAGCGGCGCCTCGGCGCCAGGCTCGCCAAGCCCGTGGATGGACAGGAACTGAAGCCGCCTGGCCTCCTCGAGCGTCCGGTAGAGCTGCCGGAGCGGTATTCCCGCCCGCTCGGCAAGGGCCTCGTCGCTCGGCGGGCCGCCGGCCTCGTTTGAGAGCTGCTGCCAGGCCTGCCGGATCTGCCGGACCTGCTTGTGGACGTTCTGCGGCACGAACGAGCGCCGGCGAAGCTCGTCGATCACGCTGCCGCGAATGCGAATGTACGCGTAGGTCTTGAACTCCGCGTTGCGGGCCGGGTCGTACGCGCGGGCCGCCTTGACCAACCCCAGCGTCCCGGCCGAGACGAGGTCCTCTATGTCCGCCCGGTCCGGAAGGTGGACCCGAAGCTTCTGCACGATGTGGTGGACCATCGGCAGGTACTCCAGTATCCACTGCTCCTGGCGGCTCTCGCGAGACTGCATGGCGTATGCCTGCGCGATCCGGCTGCGCATGGCCTCGGCCGCAGCCGCCGGGCTTGGGATCTCATTCGTTTGGGTTGTCGGAGTATCCATGGAAGCCTCTGCCTTGCGATGCATCCTTCACCATTGCATCCACAATGACCCGCAAAACCAGGTTGCCTGCCACGAGGACAATCCCGCCGATCATGGCCCCCCCCGCGGCCGCCCGCATTGCGCAGACGTGCGCCTCCAGCCCATACGCCCAGCACAGGCCCGCCAGGCCAAGCGTACACACCCCGCCGGTAATGATTGCCATTCGTCGCATGTTCATGTCTGCAAATCCGAATATCGAATTTCGAAATCCGAAACAAATCCGAAATTCAAATGATCCAAGCAAGAACAGGCACTAATGAAACAGCACAGGCGCGGCCGTCGCGAAGCGTTTGGTATTTCGTGCTTCGAACTTGTTTCGGACCTGCCTGCCGACAGGCAGGTTTCGTGCTTCGAATTTCGGATTTATTGATCGCCATAGCTGCCTTTCATCTTTGCCTCGCCGTTCTATCTGCCGGCCCCGGCCAACTCCGCATGGGCCAGCGATACGCTCGCCAACTGCCTTATCGGCGTTCCGACCTGAAGTTCGTTGTATGCCACCAGCGGCAACTGCGGAACCGACCGCGACAGCAAAGCCCCAAGGTGCGGCCTGAGCCGCTGGTCGCAAAGCAGCACCACCTTGCCGCGGCCCTGCTCCATGGCGGACTTCCACGCCTCGGCCGCCTGCCTGCTGAACTCCAGGGCCCGGGCGGGCGTCAGGTTCAGCGCCTCGCCGTCGCCGCCGCCGGTCATGGCGCCGCGCATCTCGTATTCCAGCGACGGGTCCAGCACGATAGCGTGGATGCCGCCGTCGTCGTCGCGGTACTGCTCGGTGATCGTCCGAACCAACGCCTTGCGGGCGTGTTCGGTAAGGCTCGTGGGGTCCTTCGTCCGCGTCACCTGGTCGCCAAGGGCCTCGATGATCTGGGCCATGTCGCGGATCGGTATGCTGTCGCGAAGGAGGTTCTGGAGAACACGGTGCAGCGTGGCCATCGGCAGGGTCTCGCCGACCACGCCCTTGACCAGCGCGGGCTGAAGCTCGCCAAGCCGGTCGGTGAGCTTCTGCACGTCGTCCCGGCTGAGAAGCTCGTATGCGTGCCGACGCAGCGTCTCGCTAAGGTGCGTAAGCAGCACCGTCTCGGGGTCGACCACCGTGTAGCCCGCGAGTTCGGCCTGCTCCTTCTGGTCCTGGCGAATCCACAGCGCGGGCAGGTTGAACACCGGCTCGCGGGCCTCGACGCCGGCAATGGGCTGGGCCACCTGGCCGCCGTCCATGGCCAGAAGCTTCTCCGGCTCGAGCTTGCCGCTGCCGACCACGTGGTCGTGCAGGCGGATCTCGTACTGGGTCGGCTCGAGCGTGACGTTGTCCCGCAGCCTCACCAGAGGCAGCACAAGCCCGAACTGCTGGGCGAACTTCCGACGCAGCGGCGCGATCCGGCTGGACAGGCTGTCCTTGCGCCTGGGGTCGACCAGCGGTATCAGCCGCGTGCCGACCTGAACACATACGCGGTCGATGCTGAGCAACTCCTCCAGCGGGGCCTCTTCCGGCTGCGCCGCGGGTGCCCCGGCCGGCTTGGACTCCTTCGCAAGCTCCTGCCGGCGAAGCGCGCGGGCCGCGAGGCCGGCGCCAAGCGCCAGAACGATGAACGGGATTTTCGGGAAGCTGGGCACGAAGACCATCGCCGCCAGCAGGAACGCCACGATCCCCAGAGGCCGGCTGCGGGCGGAGAACTGCCGCAACAGGTCATAGCTGATGTTCCGCTGGCTGGAGGACTTCGAGATGAGAAAGCCCGCGGAAGTGGCCAGTATGATGGCTGGAATCTGCGAGACCAGCCCGTCGCCGATGGCCAGGAGCGAGTAGGTGGACATGGACTGCGAGAGGCTCATGCCCCTGGACAGGCCGACGGCGAACCCGCCGACGAGGTTGATGGCGGCGATGATCAGCCCGGCTATGGCGTCGCCGCGGATGAACTTGCTCGAGCCGTCCATCGCGCCGTAGAACTCGCTCTCGCGGACGATCTTCTCTCGGCGGGCCTTGGCGTCCTGCTCTCCGATGATCCCGGCGTTCAGGTCCGCGTCGATGGCCATCTGCTTGCCCGGCATGGCGTCGAGGTGGAACCTGGCCGCCACCTCGCTGATCCGCTCGGCGCCCTTGGTGATGACCACGAACTGGATGATGACCAGGATCAGGAACACGACCAGGCCGATGATGAGCTTTGTCTGCTCGGCGCCGCCGCCGGTGACCATGTTGCCGAACGTGTAGATGATCTGCCCGGCCTGGCCTTTAAGCAGGATCAGCCGCGTCGAGGCCACGTTGAGCGCCAGGCGGAAGAGCGTCATGAACAGCAGCAGCGACGGGAAGGCTGAGAACTCCGTGGACTCCTGTGCCGACAGGACGATAATGAGCGTCGCCAGCGAAACGCCGATGCTCACCGACAGCAGCAGGTCCAGCAGGAAGGTCGGCAGCGGCACCAGCAGCGTCGCCAGCACCAGCGCCAGGCCCAGCGCAAAGATAATGTCATTGTGGGCCATCAACTGGCGCAGCGGGCCTGTCGCCCCGAGGCTTGCGTCCAACGCCTTGTTAGATTCAGTCGCCATTAGAAGGTTACCCGTAGCCGGTAGCCGGTAGCCGGGAAAAGCTGAAGACGGAACCTGGAACCTGGAACCCGGAACCGGGAAGCCGGACAACTCTTCCTGCCCCGAGGCCTGCTCGCTTCAGCGAGCAGGTTCATGGGTGCCGTGGTTCGCGGAGTCCTGAAAGGACGGGGCAACCACGTCTTGTTCAATTCACCTGCCATCTACTGCCTTTGTTCCCAAGGGAAGCTATTCAGCATTTATTACCTTCTACCTGCCGCATCTTCCTACTTCTGACTTCTGACTTCCTACTTCCGACTTCCTACCGCAGCGCACCTCGCCGCAGCCGGTAGATCATCGCAAGCACCTCCGCCACGGCCACGAACAGTTCCGGCCCGATCGGCTCGCCGACCTCGACACTGCCGTAGATCGCGCGGGCAAGCGAGGGCCGGTACAGAATCGGCACGTTGTTCGCCCGGGCGATCTCCTTGATTTTCTCCGACAGCAGGTCGGGGCCCTTGGCCACCACCACCGGCGCGCCGCCAACCTTGCGGTCGTACCGCAGCGCCACGGCCACGTGAGTGGGGTTTGCAAGCACCACGTCCGCCTTGGGCACCTCGTGAAGCATCCGCCGGCGGACCATTTCGTACTGCACGCGGCGAATCCGCCCCTTGAGTTCCGGGGCGACCTCGTACTGCCGCTGCTCTTCCTTGACCTCCTGCTTGGTCATCCGCAGTTGCCGGTAGTAGCTCCATTTCTGGAAAAGGAAATCCGCGCCGGCGATGACCAGCATCCCGACCGTCACCCGCAACAGCAGGCCGAAAACCAGCCGGGACATCGACTCGATCTGTCCGGCCGGGCTGAGGAACTCCATCTGAAGGCAGACGTCCATCTTGTCGCTCAGGTATCGCCAGACAATCCACATGATCACGCTCGTCTTGGCGATGGCCACCAGCGTCTGGAACGCGGCGCGGCTGGAGAACAGGCCCTTGATCCCGCGGACGGGCGAGAGGTTCTCCCAGCGGATCGATATCGCCTTGGTGGAAAAGATCCACCCGCCGCTGACAAGTCCGGAGAACACCGACATGGCCGCGGCGCCTATCAGCAGCGGCGAGATCACACCCAGTGCCTGGGCGCCTATGGAGCCCAGCAGACGCGAGAAACCGTCGGCGTCCGTGGTCACCCGGTAGCGGAAAGTCAGGCCGTCCTGGACCAGGCAGGTGAACCACGCGAAGATGCGCGGGCCGGTAATCGCCAGCGTGACCAGAAGCACGACCAGCACGAAGGCCGACGCCAGTTCCGCCGCCTGCGGGATCTGCCCCTCCTCCCGCGCGCGCTTGATGCGCTCGGGAGTGGCCTTCTCGGTCCGATCTGACGCCGGCTTGTCCGCCAATATCGTTTCTCACTGGATCAGGAATTGGTTGAGCCATCCGCCAAGTTCGCCGCCGAAGCGTTCGAGGCTCGGCATCACAATCGAGGCCATCAGAAGCCCCAGCGCCACGCGGAGCGGAAAGCTTTCGGTAAGGATGTTCATTTCCGGCAGAACCCTTGCCAGCACGCCGAGCACCATCGACAGCAGCAGGAACGCGGCCAGCACGGGTCCGGCCAGTTTCAAGGCCAGCAGCAGCATGGTCGAGCCGGCCTGGACCAGCCCCTCGGCAAGGGCGCCGAAATCCACCGGCCCGCCCAGCGGAAAGGCCGTCATGCTCCGCTGGAGGATCTGAATCAGCAGGTGATGTCCGCCCGCGGCAAGCAGCAGCAGCGCAAACGACATTTCCATCAGCATGGTGATGGCTGAGGTTTCCTCGCCCATGGCGGGGTCGATTATTCCCGCGTCGCCGAAGCCCATTTCCATCGCCATGATGTTCCCCGCCTGCTGGACCGCCAGGAACACAAACTGCACCGCCAGGCCCAGCGCCAGCCCGCAGGCAAGCTCCCTTGCGGTCAGCAGCGCAATCTCCAGCGCCCCGGCTGCCGACATGTCGACGTCAACCCGCCCGACGCCCGCCATCGCGAAGAAGAACGTCAGCGTCATGGCCAGGCCAGCCCGGACGACCGTCGGCAGCGACTGCCAGCCGAAGATCGGCAGCACAATCAGAAACGCCGACACCCTCGCCAGAAGCAGCAGGTACGGCAGGATCAGTTGTAGCAGCGGATCGGGGTTCATTGGGCAACGTTCTTCATATGGCCGAAGACTTCGTAGGTCAGGTTCATCACGAGTTGGATCATCCAGTTGCCGAAGATCAGCAGCGTGACCGCCACCGCCGCCAGCTTGACCACCAGCGCGATGGTCATGTCCCTTATGCTCGTGACGGCCTGGAGGATCGAAACCAGGAAGCCCACCACCAGCGTGACGACCAGCACGGGCGCCGAGACCATCATGCCGATCTCCAGCGTCCGCTTGCCGATGTAGAGTATCTGGGCGCTATCCATGGCTGCGCCCTTTCAGGGCTTGAAATCCGAAATTCGAAGCACGAAATCCTAAACAAATACAAAATCCCAAATTCAAAATCCCAAACGCTTCGCGGGGGGCAAAGCTATCAGCATTCCAGAACGCCAGGCCACCGGCTCTGCCGTTTGGAGCATTCGAATTTCGAATTTCGAATTTGTTTAGGATTTCGAAATTAGGATTTCGGATTTTCATTTCGTTGCCGCATCCTTAGTGGAAACTACCAACCAGCGTCCGGGCCAGCAGTTGCCAGCCGTCAACCAGCACGAACAGGATTATCTTGAACGGCAGCGAGACTATCGTCGGGGGCAGCATCATCATGCCGGCGCTGAGAAGGATGCTCGAAATCACCAGGTCAACCAGCAGGAAGGGGATGAACAGCAGGCATCCCATCTCGAAGGCGGTGCGGAACTCGCTCATGGCGAACGCGGGCACAGCCACGTGCATGGGCACGTCCTTGACCTTCTCCGGCAAGGGCTGGCTGGCCATTTCGGCGAACAGAGACAGGTCGGCCGGCCGAGTCTGGCGGACCATGAAGTCCTTGAGGTGGTCCATTGTCCTGCTGCACGCCTCGTCGAAGGCGACCTGCCCTGCAAGGTAGGGCTGAATCGCGTCACGGTCGACCAGGGCGAGTGTCGGCGACATGGTGAAGATGGTCAGAAACAGCGCCAGCCCGATAAGGGCGACGGTCGGCGGGATGTTCTGCGTTGTCAGCGCCCTTCGGACGAAGGCCAGGACGATCACGATCCGCGTGAACGAGGTCATCATCACCAGCAGGCTGGGCAGCAGAGCCAGGGCGGCGAAGACGATTGCCATCTTGACCGGCGCGGACCAGTCGCCGGGAGTTTTGCCGCCGGCGGGCGAGGTGGCGCGGTCGATGAGGCTTACCAGGTCGCCGATCTTCGGCGGACCGGACGGGGCGGTGGCGGGCATGGTCGTCGGGCGGGTTGTCGCCACAGGCGCGGCCGCCGGCGCCGTGGCCGGACCGGCCACCTGGGCGTACGCGACAGCCCCCAGGGCCAGAAGAACCATCGCCGTGACAAAGCCCCGTGCCATCACAGCTCGACCTCCCGTGCCGCGGGCTCGCCGACCGCCGCGCCGACGGCCCCGGTCACGTCGGCAAGCATGGAAATATGCTCGCGGGTGCTGGCGATGAGGAACTCCCTCTGGCCGACCCGCAGCAGGTGGACGCTCCTGCTTGGGCCAAGGCAGGCGGTTTCAAGCACGGCGATATTCCGGCCACGGCGCTGCTGGATTTTCGGCACCAGCCTTCGGACAATCCAAAGCCCGCCCGCGCCGAAGACTGCAATCATCGCCACCATGCCCAACATCTGCCAAAGCGGACCTGGCGCGCCGGAATCGCCAAACCGGTGGGTTTGCTGGGTCAAGTCCTTCCAGCCGGTCGAAGTGGCTGCCTTCTTCGCGCCCCCAGCCGATACCTGCCCCGGCGATGCCGGCTGGGTCGCCGCCACGCTCGACGCGCCCCGCGGCCGGGCCGCGGCGGGTCCCGATGCCGCCGCGCCTGCCCCGGTGGGGCCGACGCCCAGTTGCAGGCACATCGCCAGCAGGAGCAATGCTCCCACCAGCAGTAGCAGCCACGACCGCCGGCCGCGCATG
>CAYOBS010000187.1:0-7490 GCA_964402305.1 uncultured Planctomycetaceae bacterium
TCTGGGCGCCCTGGCAGGCTGCCGCCCGGTTGATGCAGCCGGCGACGGTCAAGGCGTGGCACACCCGCGAGTTCAAGATCTACTGGCGCTGGAAGTCCCGAAAGAAGCCCGGAAGGCTGCGACCTCCGGGTTATGAGGGCAACAGATGGCTTTTCCTCAACCCATTGCGCCAGCGAGATTTCGCGGAAAACGTAAGGAATGCAGGGTACTTACGCGCATCTGCATGCTCCGCATGCTGTGCATGTTGCGCACCAATTTAGCTACATTTAGCTACAGTCGAAACCCATCAGGTTGTCATGATACCGCTCCCGTCAGGTACGGTGACACGGGACTATACCTTGCTTCCACAGTCGCCGCAATACTTGCCGCCGCCCAGCAGCGTGTGATCGCAGACCGGGCATCGCCGCAGCAGCCTGCGGCCCTCGCCCCTGGGAGCGACAAGGAGGATCAGCAGCACCACGATGATGGTGATGGCCGTCCCGGTCAGGTACTCCTTGCGGGCATCCTTGGCCCAGTCGATCACGCCCTTTCCTTGGAGCCAGCTTGCAACGAACATCAGGTTGGCCACCAGGAACAATGCCGCCGCCAACACCAGCACGATCAGCTTTCGGATTCCGAGAGTCATTTTGCACCTTTCCTTTCTGGTAAATGCTCTTTATCCAGCATCGAGAATAGCGCGATTCCCGGGAGCGCGCAAGTCCTTTTTTCAACAATTCTGCTGGGGGTCTTTCGGGTCGTTTGCAGCCCCGAAAGCGGGGTCGCGGAGGCGAGCCTGTTCGGCAGAAGGATTTCCCCTTACCTGTACTGCAAAACAACTGGGGTTCCATAATTCATCCGAGCCGTCGGAGGACTGCCCGACACGCCACCAAACCCCGCCATCGAATGACCAAACCGGGTGGCGCGATGGTGCCCGCCCCGAGGCTGGCTATATGCCATGGCATGGAACGGGTAGATCAACGTGATGTGAGGCATCCACGGCCGACCTTGCTGTCGTGCTTCTGGCGGATCGCCTGGATTGGACCCCAGACATCCTCCGGCGGAATGATGACGACGGCTGTTTTGTGGTCCGAGCTCTCCATGCCGAGCATTCTGCTATGCTTGGCGTGGCAAGTCCAGGCCGCGGCTACTCCAGGTCTGGGATATCCTGCCGGGCCACGAGCAGGCGGATCGACCGGCCCTGGCCAGGAACCCGTTCGATGAGGCGGCGTTTTTCCAGAGCGACGACCATCTGATGCACGGAGGGTGGTGATGTCCTGAAGTACTGCTGCATGTCGCGCTCGGCCGGCGGGACGCCGTTGAGTTTCGTGTAGTAGTAGATGAACGCCAGGTACTGGCCCTGCTTGGGCGTGTAAGCAGGATCCCGGCCGGTTGTCACCGGCATGTTCGGATTGGTTGGATGGTCATTCATGCCACCTCCCGATAATAACTCTTGAGCAGCCCGCCCAGACGCTCGTGGCACATGACGGCGCCTTCCATTGTCGGAGGATCATCCGGCTCCACGGGCCGGCAGTAGTCCAGCCCCTTGTGGGGACGCTCTTTGTTGTAATGCTCCGCGAAAGATTCGATCACGTACCGGACGTGCTTCTCGCCAAAGAGGATCATCTTGTTGAGGACTTCGCGGCGAGCTGTTCTCACGAATGTTTCGGAATAGGGATTCAAGTTGGGCGACCATCGCGGCATTTTGAGGCATCGCACGCCGCCGGCCCGAAGTATCTCTTGGAACTTCTTGGTGAATAGGGGATCGCGGTCGTGGATCAGAACCCGCTTGCCCTTGAGGAATCCGTCCTCGGCATCTGTGAGATTCCTGGCCCACTGGAGCATCTGGATCTCGCAAGGGTCGGAGTGAATGCCGGCGATCTCGACCCGTCGCGTGGACACGTCGATAACAAAGAAGACCAGGTAGCGGGTCAGGCCCTTCAAGCCCCAAGCCTCAACGCTGAAGAAATCGCAAGCGCTGATACTGTCCCAGTGGCTCTGGATGAATGTCTTCCAGGTCGTCTTGTATGGCTTGTCGGGATCGGGCAGCAAGCCGTGGTCGAGCATGACGCGCCGCACGGTCTGCCAGTGGACCTTGTAGCCGAGCTTCTTCAGTTCGCCGTTGATCCGCCCGTAGCCCCAGGAGGGATTCTGCTCGGCCATTTCGAGCACCAGCTTGCGGATCATGTTGGCCTTGGTGGGGGCCGGGCCGCGCTTACCGCGGCGGTCGGAGCCGTCATACTTGCAAGCGACCAGCTTGCGGTGCCAGGCCAATATGGTCTCTGGCGAGAAGAGCGTCCCGAACTGGCGCAGCAACTCCTTGCCCAGTTTCATGGCCGCTGCCGCGAGGCGGCGCTTCTGGTTGTCGTTGAGGATGATGCGTTTCTGGCCCAGCTTTTCCCGAAGGATTTGGTTTTCAACCCTCAGATAGCTGATGGCATCCTGCTGCTGACGGTTCATCCAGCCGGCGACGGCCACGAGAAAGAATGTCCATGGTTTGAAGGTCATGGGGCGGCATGGTAACTTAGCCGCGTTGTGCTGGCAACGAGGAATGATCCTCGGGAGACAACGAGCGAGAGCCCAGCCATGGCATACTGCTCTCCCCGATGGGGCGACGACTTGCCGCAGAAGCCATTCCATCCGTGGGCCACTCGGCATCCGTGTGCGTGGCACCCGAGACAAACAGGTATGTGCAATCGGCCGTAAGGGCTTGGGCCATCGACGCGGCGTTCCCGGGAGCGTTGCAGGCATGCGGCTTCTACACGCAGGATCAGCGAAGGGCACCTGAAGCGCGGGGCAGCGGCGCCCTGACCATCGCGATCGACCGTGTCCAGGCCGACCCAGCTCCACTCGTAGGCCAAGCCGCGCAACCCCGGCACCAGACAGCATGGCTACGGTGTCAGCTCCACAGGCAGATCTGGGCGAGCCGCCCATTCCGACCAGCCGCCGTCGTACCAGAACACGTTGGTGTAGCCCAGCAGGTTGCGGAGGACGAAGAAGGCCTGGCTGGCCTGGTGGCCGGTTCGGCAGTGCGCGATCAGCGTGGTGTCCTTCGACGGTATCAGCTGCGCATAGGCCTTGGCCAGATCTCCGGCCGGCTTGAGCAGCGTCACGCCGCCCACCTTCATCACATCCTCGGTATACGGGCGATTCCTCGCGCCCGGGATGTGCCCGCCGCGGGCCTCTTCGATCTTCTGACCGGTGTAGAACTCCGTCGGCCTGACATCGATGATCACCGCGTCCTTCCTGCCCAAATGCTCGCGGACCAGCTTGTAGTCCACCGTGAAGCGATCCGGCGGGCCGACGGCGTAATCCGACGGCACAATCGTCGGCAAATCCTTCGTAACGGGACGCTTCTCGGCCGTCCATCGGGCAAAGCCGCCATTGAGAATGCCGTATCGGCTGTGGCCCAAGCGCGCGAAAGCCTTCGCTACCAGGGTGGCATCATGCGGCTTGTCGTCCGGGACGATCACCACCGTATCCGTCGGCCGGATGCCCAGCAGCGACATGTGCCTGGCAAGAATGTCCGACGGCAGCAGCATGGAGGAGACCCCGCCGACCACGCCGCGGAAGTGTTCAGGCGAGACGCACACGGAGCCTGGAATGTGGCCGGTGTTGTACTGGGGCTGTAGCCGCACGTCCAAGATTCGGACGTCCGCCTTGCCGAGGTTCTCAGCCAGCCATGCCGGCTCGATCAGGCCCGGAAGTGTCGGCGGGGTGGGCAGAGAGATCGGAAGCTGGGCCGCGGGCGCTGTCGTCGGAACATTGCCCTGGCCCGTGAAGTACTGTCGCCATGCGTTGATCTGGGCCGTCTGTTCGGCGGAGAGGGGCTCGACCCGGAGGGATGCGGGCTTCAGGACTCGCTCGCGGAATCCCTCCAGACCGTCCGTGAGCATGTACACGTTGGCGTAGCCCATCCTCGCCAGCGCGTCCCGTGCCTGGGCTGGGTGGGTCATGCCGTTGGAGTACAGGACGATCAGGCCCTTGTTCTTGTAAAGCTCCAAGGCCGCCGGCAAAGCGGCCATCTCGATGTTGACCGCGCCGCGGATGTGGTAGGCCTCGAACTCCTCGGTCGGCCGGATGTCCACCAGGAGCAGGTCGCCGTTCCCCTCTATCAGCCGGTCGGCGAGTTCCTCCGGTTCCATGTGGTCCTCGGCCGCCGCGATCTGGGCAAGAAGGACCGGCTCTGAGGGCGCGTATGCGGCCGTCTTCTCCGCATCCGAGCTGCCGCCGTGGATCGCCAGCAGACCGACGGCCAGGATAACCAGTGCGATGCTGAAGGCCTTCAGGAACGGGCTGCGCCAGTAGCCGCCCGTGCCGGCCACCCGGCGCTCGATGTACTCCGCGCCCCAGAAGCAGCCGATGGCGACCAACACGAACAGCACGGCGAAGGGCGCGGCAGCCATTCCCACCGACTGCCAGGCGAACTGCACGCCACTGTCGCCCCAGGCGTACAGGCCCTTTAGCATGCCGAACATCTCGTTAAACAGGACGCTCCCGACAGCCGCGCCGCCCAAGAAGACAGCGGCGTCCCATCGGCCCGAGGCCAGACCCACCGCTGCCGTGCCTGGGCACCAGGACCCCACGACAAAGCCCACGCCCAGGATCAGGCCGCCCACGATCTGGGCCCCATAGATGCTGGGCATGAAGAACAGTTGCTCCTCGCCGATCCAACCCAGGCCGCGGGCGTACAGCAGCCCCAGCATCGCCACGACGACGGCGGTGAACATCACCTTCAGCACCGCCATGTCGCGGAAGTAGAAGATGCCGGCCAATCTGCGTGAGCTACCGAAGCCCGCCCGCTCCAAGGCAAAGCCGAACGACAGGCCGATGGCCAGCGCGGCGAGCAAGGCCGCCGAGGAGGAGAGCGTGTCGTTGCCGAAGAAGGTCTCAATCATGCCACTGCCTCCTGACCAGCCAGGCCGCGGCATATCCGCCAGCGAACACGCAGATGAGGAAGACCAGGCTGCCGGACAGCAGCATCGCGCTTCCCGAGAGCGCCTGGCCCGAAGTGCAGCCCTGGGCAAGTCGGCTGGCGAAGCCCGCCAAGACGCCGCCAATCAAGGCCAGCGCGAGGCGAAGCCCGCGGGAGGCCTTCCTGCCGCGCTCCACCTGGGACTTGACCCGCCGCGCCAACACGGCCGAGAACAGGCCGCCCAGGAATACGCCGGCCAGCATGAAGACCAGGTAGTAGTTGAGCGGTCTATCGCCCCAGGCACCGAAGTACTCGCTGGACTGCGTGTGGGAGGGAGCCAGGCAGCCTTCCGCCCACGCCGCGAACCGCGACAGGCCGCCGGAGGCCCCCAGGCCAGCGCCCAGGATGAGATAGGACGCCAGCAGCGCCAAGCCCAGAAGCACGCCGGCCAGGTACGGGTTCATGTACGGCTTGGGACCATCGTTCTTGGGTATCTGCTCATTCATGTCAGCACCCCGCGGATTTCTTCTTGGGGGGAGTGGGCGGCGTGGCCTGGGGGGCTGCCGCCGGCGGCGCAATGGTCGGAGGTGCGGGCTTCGTCCCGCCAGCGGGCGGCTTAGCGGAGTCCATGGGAAGGCCATCCTTCCAGTAGGCATCCAGGCCGCCGTGCAGCGCCTTGATGGTCCGCTGCGTCTTTTGGGACAGAATGCCGGCCACCTGCATCGCCAGCGAGCCGTCCCGGTCCACCAGGATCAGCGGCCCTGCACCGGTCAGATAGGCCGGACTGGCTAGCACGTCGGCGATGTCTACGTTACGCGAGCCGGGGATGTTGTAGTCGGCGAACTGGTCCGCCGGGCGGATATCCACGAGGTCGAAGGTTCCGGGCAAGTCCTTGGCCAGCCGCCGGAGTTCGTCGGCGGACATGCGATCCGCCAGCTTGATCTCTCGCTTGGCGGTCGAAGACCCCGCCGCCGTCTTGGTGACTTCGGCCCCGTAAACCGGCAGGCCCGCTTCGACCCACGCCTCGCTGCCGCCGGCCAGCGACGTGACCTTCTGGAAGCCCTTGGCCTCCAAGAGCCCTATGGCCATCGTGGAGCGATACGCGGAGTTGCACACCGCCACCACTGGCTCGGCAGGGTCGAGCTTGGCCGACAACTCCTGCAGGCGGTTCAGCGGCAGGTTCACCACGTCCCCGATCCGCAGCCCCATCCACTCATTGGGCAGGCGCACGTCCACAATGATAGGGGCGGTGCCCGCCTTCATCTGGGCGTATAGGTCCGCCGGTTTGATGAACTCCACCTTCTTGGTGGGCAGGTTGCCTGCCTTCCATGTCTCCAACGTCAGGACGGACGCCCCGTAGCCGATGCGGTGCAGGCGCTGCAGCGCCTCCGTCAGCTCGGCGTTGCTCCCTACCAGCACCAGCCTGCCGGAGGCCTGAGTCGCCCAGGGAACCATGATGCCTACCCAGGTCTCCAGCCGGCCCCGCAAGCCGATGTTGACCGAGTTGGGGATGTGCTCGGCCCCGTACACGCCCGGGTCGCGGATATCGGCCACGTAGTGCTTGGCCGTATCGAGCAGTTCCTGGCCAGCCTTGATCTCCGCCGGAAGCGGCGTGTTCCACTCCACCAGGGGCGGTCCCTTGCGGTTCATGGCCGCGTTGTGTCCGAAGTACTGGGGCGTCTCCGGCAGCTCACGCAGCACCGCCGAGATGAACTCGGTGCGGCTCTTGAGCACGAGATACGGGTTGGATGTTCGCTCCGCCCCAATCGTGCTCTTGGGGCTGTCACTTAGGTGCGCCCCACAAAGGCTGCCTGCGCCGTGGGCCGGCAGGACCATAACCGAGTCGTCGAGCTTGGAGAGCTTGTTGACCCAGGTGTCGTAGCCCATCGAGGCCAGCGACGCCGCCGTCATCTTGCCTTCCAGCAGGTCCGGACGGCCGACGCTGCCGATGAACAGCGTGTCGCCCGTCAAGAGAACCTTGCCGACCTTATCGTCCTCACCGGCGTAAACCAGCCCGCAGGTGCCATCGGGCGTATGGCCCGGTGTCTCCAGCACCTTGATGACGGCTGAGCCGATCTTGAAGGTCGAGCCATCTTTCATCGGCTCGATCTTGTAGCCCGCGCCGCTGGAGGCGCTCTGGTAAACCGGGCAGTTGGCCGCCTTGACGATCTCCAGGTGCCCGGCCACGAAGTCGGCGTGGGAGTGGGTCAGATACAAGCCCTTGATCGTCAGGCCGTTCTTGGCCGCGTAGTCGAGGTAGAACTGAACGTCCCGATCCGGGTCAACGATCAGCGCCTCCTTGCCGCTGACCAGGATGTAGGAGTAGTGCGACAATACCGGCAGGTTGATCTGGACCACCTCGAAGCCGGGGAACTTGTAGGTGTCCACGATTTGGTGCCTGGCGGCATCGTCCCCGTGAGTCGCCGACTCGGTGTCCTTGATCTTCGGCGAATCGGCGGACAGCGCCGGCGTCGTCAACATCGCCAACGCCGCACATGCGGCTATCCAAGTAAAGCATCTCATGACTTGTCTCCAAGCAGTTGCACGCCGTCTTGCGATCAAGACTCTCAGCACGTGCATGATAACCAGGACCAGAGCC
>CAYOBS010000188.1:0-7466 GCA_964402305.1 uncultured Planctomycetaceae bacterium
AAAGCAGGCCGTGCCGTTGCCGCACAGGGCGGCCTCGCTGCCGTCAGCCTCGAAAAACCTGGCGCCCAGGTCGGCGACCTCTTCGATCTCGGGCCTGCACGCGAGAATCACGCCGTCGGCCCCGATGCCCATGCTGCGGCGGCACAGCAGGCTTGCGAAGTGCCCTATGCGAGGCCCGTTCGCCAGCAGGGCGTCAAACCGCCCGTCGCGGTTGTCGATGCAGACGAAGTCGTTCCCGCTGCCGGACAGCTTGGCGAATGGGATGGGGGACTCGATGATGGACTCTATGGACTTCATGGACTGTATGGACCCAGCTTCGCCTTCCTGCTCGCTGAAGCGAACATGCCTCAACAGCTTGCCTGGGGCTTCTTCCTGGTTCTGGGTTCCTGATTTCGGGCCTGCCTGCCGGCAGGCAGGTTCCGCTTTTGCTTTTCTTACCGGCTACCGGCTATCGGCTACCGGCTACCATCATAGCGCCGCCAGTGCCGCGTCGACCGCGGCAAGCTCCGCCTGAAGTTTAGCCAGGCGGTCGCGCTCCCGCTGGACGAGATCGGCCGGGGCCTTGGCAAGGAAGTTGTCGTTGCCAAGCTTGCCCTCGATCGTAGCGATTCCCTTTCGCAGCGTTTCGGCCTGCTTTGTCAGCCGCGACCGCTCGGCGGCGGTGTCGATGATGTCCAGGACGTACAATCTGGCGTTGCCGGAGTTGATGGCCGCGGCATTGGCGGGCCGCTCGCCCAGTTCGGCCTGGACGCTGATGCGGTCGGCGCTAGCCAGGCTCCGCATCAGATCGGCGTTCTCGCTGATGAGATTCGCCAGCGTGCCCGTGGCCTCGACGGCCAGGTTGACCGCCTGCTTCGGCGGGACGTTGTGCTCCAGCCGGGCGTTGCGAATCTGCCGGATCAGGTCCTGGAGCAGGGCGAACTCGTCCTCGACCAACTGGCTGATGGCGGCGGCGTCCGCGTAAGGCCACTGGGCGGTCACGAGCAGCCTCTCGGCCCGCTCGCCGGTGGGGCCGCGGTCGGGCGCGACACTGTTGAGCTTGCCCCAGATTTCCTCCGTGATGAACGGCGTTATCGGGTGCAGCAGCCGCAGCAGCACGTCCAGGCAGTGGGCGAGCACGGCCTTTGGCTCCTGGGCGCCTTTGGAGATCCGCGTCTTGGCGATCTCCAGGTACCAGTCGCACAGGTCGTCCCACATGAAGTGGTAGAGCGTGTCGGCCAGCTCGTTGAACCGGAACGACTCGATGGCGGCCGTGGCGTCGCGGATTGTGGAGTTGAGCCGGCTGAGAATCCACGCGTCGGCGAGGTTGGTCTTGGGGCGGATGGTCTGCCAGGGCGGCGCGCCGGCGAGGTTCATCAGCGCGAACCGCGAGGCGTTCCACAGCTTGTTGCAGAAGTTGCGCCCGAGGTCGAACTTCTCGGAGCTGTTGACCTTCCGCCCGTCGGGCAGCTCGATCTCCTTCAGCGGCATGCGGACGTCCTGCGTCTGCGTGGTCATCGAGACCAGCGTGAACCGCATCGCATCGGCGCCGTGGCTGTCGATGACAACCAGCGGGTCGATCCCGTTGCCGAGGCTCTTGGACATCTTCCGCCCCTGGCCGTCCTGGATCATCGCGTGGATGAACACGTCGCGGAACGGTATGTCGCCGCAGCAGTACTGCCCGAGCATGACCATCCGCGAGACCCAGAGCGTGATGATCTCGCGGGCCGTGCAAAGCACGTCGCCGGGGTAGTAGCGCGCCAGCTCCGGCGTCTGCTCCGGCCAGCCAAGCGTCGAGAACGGCCAAAGGCCCGACGAAAACCAGGTGTCGAGGACGTCCTGGTCGCGGACGAAGCCGGCCGCGGCAAGGAATTCGCTTGCCCGAACGCGGCGGAGCGATTTCTTCTCATGGCCAGAGGCGACGCTCAGCCATTCCTGGTCCCGACGGATCCCCTCTTCCCACCTCTGCTCCCAGGTTGTGCCTTCCGGCAGACAGAGCAATTCGGATTCCTCATCACGCAAACAGGCATACCACTTCAGCGATTCGTCAGGCTGAACCGTATCCCGGAGCCTGGCGAACTCCTCGTAAGCGCCAGCGCGGCCGCTGATGGCGAACACGCTGCCGTCCTCTCGGACCGCGCTAATGCAAACATCTCCGCTCTCGGAGATCAAAGACGCGGCCGCCGGAGAATACCTGCTCTTGAACTCAGAAAATGACATTTCAGCCGACCAGACGGGAATCTGATGTCCCCACCAAAGCTGGCGGCTGATGGGCCAGTCGCGTAGGTTCTCCAGCCAGGCGCGATAGTTCACCGCGTACCGCTCCGGCGTGAAGTGCAGCCGCCCGTCAAGCAGCGGCGCAAGGGCCAGCCCCGCCAGCGAATCAACCGGCACGTCGGAGTTGGCCAGATACGACGTGCCGTTCCTTTCCTCAACAAGGTCCGGGTGCGCCGCGATCCAATCCGTCCCTCGACTTTGCTCGGGACTTCCAGCCCCTTGATCCGCCGCGGCGGGCTCGGGGCAATCCGCAATCCGCAATCCGCAATCCGCAATGCTTTTTTTCACCGCCACGTACCACTGGTCGGACAGGTACGGCTCGATCGGCACGTGGCTGCGATAGCTGTGGCCGACCTGGTGGCGGTAGGGGCGGACCTCTTCCAGCAGGCCTTCGGCGCGGAAGAACTCGACGATGGCCTGGCGGGCCTCGAAGCGGTCCATGCCGAGCAGGTTCTGGGCCTCAGGGGTCTTGGCATCGTTCCAGCCGTGCTTGTCACTGATCGTGCCGTCCGGCGCCATGACGTTGACAAAGACAAGCTGTCGCTTCGCCTTCTCGCCGACGGAAGCGTACTTCTCGTTCAAGGCGCAAGCGATCTCGTCCAGGTGCCGCTGGCCAATGGCGTAGTCGTCCGGGTCGTGCGCGGGTGTGACCTTCAGGAAGCCGGTGGAGAACTTCGCCTTCTCGTCGGCGCTGTCGGGATCGCTCAGCACGACGTGCTCGTCGGCGATGATTGGAATCTCGCGCCCCACGATCGGCAGCCGGACCTTCCTGCCGACCAGCGCCGCGGCACGCGGGTCCCGCGGATTCATCGCCACGGCCGTGTCGCCAAGCATGGTCTCAGGCCGCGTCGTTGCGACGGTGATGTGCTCTATCGCGGCTGGCGTGTTCGTAGCACGGCCATCTTGGCCGTGAGTAGCATGGGCATCCTGCCCATGCGTCGCAGGGCCATCTTGGCCCTGCTTCTTAAGGCCAACCCACTCCCAGTCCTTGAGCCCCGCCTTGGCGGGGTTCGCCAACAGGTAATTGACGTTCTCGTTGAAGTCCTGTTCATCCCGGATGAGGTGATCGTAGTATTCTTCCTGCCAGAACTGTCCCTTCCGCCCCAGAATCGTGTTCGCCTGGTTGGCCGTGAAGGACTTCCATGAATGAAGGATTCCCTCAAGTTCGTGGCCGGGCAAAGGGCGAACGACAGCATGGACATGATTGGGCATGACAGCCCAGGCGATCAGTTCATATCGCTGGCCGTCGAAGTGGTGTAGGGCATTCTGGACCACTGTGGCAACTTCCGGAAAGCGCAGGTGGCATTCGCCCTGACCGGCGTCGAGGAATGATTCAACGCGGGCAGAGTACAGCTGATGCAACTCTTTGCGTTCCAGGTTAGACAGCGGGCGTCCCTGGCTCTGGGCGCGAAGGACGATTTCTTCACGTTCTTTCTTCCATCTCTCAATGACACTGGCGGGAACAGAGTCGCCGAGTCGGAAAGTAACAGCATACGTGGTGCCTTCTTTGGTCCAGTGGGGGAGATGCGCGCCTTGGCGCTTGTCGATGGCTGAGGGGACCACGGGCAAGATGCCCGTGGGACTCACGGGCAGGATGCCCGTGCTACGCGAGACGCCCATGCCACTCGCGGGCGGGACGCCCGTTCTACGATCCTCCGGCACCAGCGGGTATCGCAGGTACCAGAAGTGGCCGTCGATAGTGACGTGCTCGACTTCGTCGTCAGCCAGGACCGTTTGCGTGGCGGGGTCCCAGTTGACAAGGCGCTTGCCGCGGTAGATCAGGCCGTCGGAGAATAGCTTGAAGAACAGGCTCCTTACGGCCTTTGCGCAGACTGAGTCCATCGTGAACCGCCGGCGGTCCCAGTCGCACGAGCAGCCCATCTTTTGGAGCTGGTTGGTGATGCTGGCCTCGTATTCGTCCTTCCATGCCTGGATGCGCGCGACGAAATCCTGGCGCGAGAAGTCGGTGCGGCGCTTGTTCTCCTCGGACATGATCCGCTTTTCCACGACGGTCTGCGTGGCTATGCCGGCGTGGTCGGTGCCGGGCATCCAGAGCGTGTTGTACTGCTGCATGCGGCGGAAGCGAACCAGCACATCCTGGAGCGTATTATTCAGCGCGTGGCCCAGGTGCAGCGCGGCCGTAACGTTCGGCGGGGGGATCACGACGCAAAAGGCCGGCCTGGGGTCGGCTGGGTTCGCGGCGAAGCTTCGCTCGGCCTGCCAGAGGGCGTAAACTTCCGCCTCGACGCTCTTGGGATCGTAGACTTTCGGCAATTCCTCAGTCATGTTCGGTCAAGCCTTTCGGCAATTCCTCAGTCATGTTCGGTCAAGCCTTTCGGTGTTTCTTCCGCGCGCGGCCGGCGGATTTGCATAGGTCTTATAGGTCTTATAGGTCTTATAGGACCTATGGGACCTATGGGTTCCATGAGTTGTATAGGCCCTATAGTTTCTTCCGCGCGCGGCCGGCGGATTTGCATAGGTCTTATAGGTCTTATAGGACCTATAGTTTCTTCCGCCGGGGCGGCTGCGATTGCGCCTGCTTGGCCTTCGCCCGCCTGGGCCTGGCGCCCCGCGGGTGGGCGAAATTCAGGACCGTATACTCGATCGCGTCGGTCACGGCCAGCCAGGACGCCTCGATAATGTTCTCGCTGACGCCGACCGAGCCGAAGTACCCCATCGTCGCCGCATCGTGCCAGTCAATGATGACGCGGACCTTGGCGGCCGTCTCGGCCGCGGTGTTCACCACGCGGACCTTGTAGTCAACAAGGTGCAGCTCGTCGACGGCCGGGTACTGCTGCCGAAGGGCCATGCGCAGGGCCTTGTAAAGCGAGTCGACCGGTCCGTCGCCCTCGGCCACCGTGTGGCGGACATCCTCGCCGAGGCGGATCTTGACGATGGCCTCCGTCCAGGCCGGGGCGTCGTCATGCTTGTATATCACCGTCCGGTAGTGGTCGAGGTCCCACAGGCGGCGGTGCCAGCGGCCCGCGAGCGTCCGCCGAATGAGCATCTCGAAGCTGGCTTCGGCGGCCTCGAACTGGTAGCCCTCGTTCTCCATGGCCGTAACGCGGGCGAGTATCCGCTTCTGGGCGGCGCGGTCGCCGGACAGGCCGAACTTCGCCGGCACGGTCGCGGCGATGTTGGACACGCCCGACAACTCGCTCACCAGCACGCGCCGGGCGTTGCCCACCAGGGCCGGGTCCATGTGCTCGTAGGTGCGGGCTAAACGCCGCACGGCGTGAACGTGCATGCCGCCCTTGTGCGCGAAGGCCGCGGCGCCCACGAAGGGCTGGCTCTCCTGGAAGTTCAGGTTGGCCACCTCGTAGACGAACCTGCTGGCCTCCGTCAGCCTCGACAGTGAGTTCCCCATCAGAACCTCGCAGCCCAACTTGACGGCCAGGTTGCCGATCAGCGTGGTCAGGTCCGCGTTGCCGCACCGCTCGCCGATCCCGTTGATGGTGCCCTGGACCTGCCGCGCGCCGCTCGCCACGGCCTGGAGCGAATTGGCGACCGCCAGCCCGCAGTCGTTGTGGCAATGAATGCCAAGCGCGGCATCCGGCATGGCGGTGCGGACGGCGGCAACGGCCTCGCCCACGAGTTGCGGCATGGCCCCGCCGTTGGTGTCGCACAGCACGAGCCAGGCGGCGCCGGCCTCATGGGCCGCCCGCAGCGTCCGCAGGGCGTAGTGGCGATTTGCCAGCCAGCCGTCGAAAAAGTGCTCGGCGTCGTAGATGGCCTCGCGCTGGCGCCCGGCCAGCAGGCCGATCGAGTCGGCGATCATCGAGAGGTTCTCGTCGAGGCTCGCGCGAAGGACCTCCGTGACGTGCAGGTCCCAACTCTTGCCGACGACGGTGACGACCGGCGCCTCGCTTTCCAACAGGGCGATCATGCCCGCGTCGGTCTCGGCCCGGCTGTCGCGGCGGCGCGTCATGCCGAAGGCGGCGATGCGGCTATTGGCAATCGGCAGCTTGCGGATCTCGCGGAAGAACGACTCATCCTTGGGGTTGCTCAGGGGATAGCCGCCCTCGATGTAGTCGACTCCAAGCCCGTCCAGCGCCTGGGCGATCAGGAGCTTGTCCTGGAGGCTAAGACTCACCCCCAGCGCCTGCGAGCCGTCCCGCAGGGTGGTGTCGTAGGTGAAGACTCTCGTGCGCTTGCCTGCCATAGAAGTACCCGTGAAAAGTAAGAGCAATGCCGCTTACAAGATGAACCCAAAAACCGGGGAAAACGCCATTATGCCATTATGTTATTAAAAGGCCGTTAAAAAGGCCCTGAAGCCGGTTTCGCCTCAGGGCCGTCGCTGGCTTGCAGTTCGATCGGCCGGCATAAGGCACGCCAGGATTATATCGGACGCATGAGGCCAGTCAACCGCGAAAAGGAGGTCGTGGGTGGTAGCCGGTAGTCAGTAAGCCAGTAGCCGGTAGCCAGTAGTCCCGGCGCGCCGGGATAGCCGGTGGGGAGGGGATATAGGTCCTATGAGTCCTATGAGTCCTATGAGTCCTATGAGGCCTATGAGGCCTATAGGACCTATGCTTCCTTCTTCCACCGGCTACCACCATAACGGCCAGGACGCTATGCTTATCTGGAACTGGTCAGCAACGGGTCACCAGCCGGCAACCAAAGGAGATGCTGCGATGGCGAAAGAGAAGTGGACGGCCCAGCGGGTGCTGGGCATGGCTCGCGGCTTTCAGCCGGCGTGCGTGCTGACGGCGGGGGCGGAGCTGGATGTCTTCGGCGTCCTGGCGCGGGGGCCGAAAACCGCCGCTGAGTTGGCCAAGGCAATCAGCGGCAACCCGCGGGCGACGACCATGCTGGCTGATGCGCTGACGGCCATGGAGCTTCTGGAAAAATCGGGCGCGGGGCAGTACTCCCTGGCCGAAGGCGTGGCCGACGTGTTGACCGACCAGGGGGCCTCCAGCACCGTGGCAATGGTCCGACACAGTGCCAACTGCCTGCGGAACTGGGCGCAGCTCGCCAAGGTCGTCCGCACCGGCCGGCGCGCGGACCGCGAGCCAAGCGTCCGCGGCCCGGAGGCCGACCTGGAATCCTTCATCGAGGCCATGCAGGTCGTCAGCCGCCAGGCGGCCGGGCCGCTGGTGGCCCGGATCGGCCCGCCTTTGTTCAAGCACCTGCTGGACGTCGGTGGTGGGCCGGCGACGTGGACAATCGCGTTTCTCCAGGCCGCCCCGGCGGGCAGCCGAGCCACGCTGTTT
>CAYOBS010000189.1:0-6235 GCA_964402305.1 uncultured Planctomycetaceae bacterium
TATCAAATAATCAAAATTATTATTCATATGATAAGTCCAAGTATCATCTGTAGTTGATGAACGCATTTTCAATGGTAATTGAGTATACCAAGTCGTCTTCTTAAAATCCCAATGAAAATTTGAAATTATTTCTTCAGTATCATTACTAGGAATATGCATTTCTTGTTGTAATTCATTAATAGTTCTTAGATCCAAACGAGCAATACCCAATCCAGACATTTTTTTAATAATCCCAAGAACGGTTTAACAGTTAACGGACACAGTTCGTCCCCTCTGGCGGACAACGAGACATTACTGTCATTACCAAATGGTATGTGAAAAAATGATTTCGTAAGAAACCGTGAAAAATATAGGGACTGGTTGAAAAATTGATATTTTAAAAAGTCTGTAATAATTACCTTACAAAAAACTCAATCGTCTTAAATCGTCCTAACTACTATTAAAAGATGAACACCACTACTACTACTGTTGCTTCACCTCGTGCCACTTCTCGACGAGGTACTTCTTGATCTGCGGCGGCACGTCCGGCGAGCCGTTTTTGCCCAGCCCGACGACCAGCCCGTGCCCGTCAACCAGCAGGCTTCCGCCGCCGACGAGTCCGGCATACTCGGCCACGGTGCCTTCGACCTCGGGCGGGATACTGGCGGGTTGGGTAGTGGCGGCGGGCTTGGTCGAACTGAATTTCCAAGTCTTCCAGTTCCAGGTTGAGTTCGAGCACCCCGCGGCCAGCATGCACATGGCCAATGCCCCCGCAACGATCACGCGAACTGCTTTTCCGGGCATTGTTACTCCTGCTCAATAATCGGTAGCCAGTAGCCAGTAGCCGGTGGCCGGTAGCCCGCCACGGTGGATAGCCAGTAGCCGGGCAGCCTGTGGCCCGCGGCAGGCAGGAACCAAGTCTTGCCCCTGGAACTGCCGCGCCCGCATGTCAGCGGAATCTCGGCGTCGGGCCGACGTCCTCAATGTCCGTCCGCTTCGCCGCGGGCGCGCCGGGGGCCTTGGGCCGTGTCGCCGTTTCGCCGGCCGCGGCCTTCCTGGCCTCCGGCGGCGGCGCTGGCAAGATCAACTGCTGGCCGACTTTCAGCCCGCTGGCGCTAACCTTCGGATTGGCCTGGGCAATGATCTTCCAGTAGGCCCCGTTGCCGTATTTCTTCTTGGCGATGCCCCAGAGGCCGGTTGTGTCTTCCTTGGTGATCGTGTAGACCTCCTGGCCGGGGCCAGGAGTCAGGGGCGTCGCGCCCGGGGTGGCCGGCGCGGTCGTGCTGCCGCCGGCGGCGGGGGTCGTCGCGGCCGGCTTGTCCGGCAGCACCAGTTTGTCGCCAGGCTGGAGGCTGTTGCTGCTGACGTTGGGATTGGCCTTGGCGATCAGGTAGTAGTATTTGCCGTCGCCGTATTGCTTCTGGGCGATGCCCCAGAAACCCGAGTCGCCCTTCTGGACCACGTAAATCTGCTGGCCCGAGGGCGAGATCTCCATCCCGCCTGGCGTCGGCGAGCCGGTGATCGGGCTTGTCGGCTCGGTCCGCCCGACGGGCTTGGCCGGGATCACCAGCTTCTGACCCGGGCGCAGGGAGTTGGAGGACACGTTGGGGTTGGCCTTGGCGATCAGATAGTAGTACTTGCCGTCGCCGTATTTCTTCTCGGCGATTGCCCAGAATCCGCTGTCGCCCTTCTGGACCTCGTAGGTCTCTTCCACCGTCGGACCGACCGGCGCTATGCCTGGGCCGGGTGTAACAGGCATCTCGTGGGCCCCCGGCGCGGGCGGAAGCACGGGGATTACCGGCACCTCGCGGATCGACGGGATGGGGGGCTCCACTCGCGGGGTTATCGTCGGCGCCGGCTCGGGCACCACGCGGATCGGCACGATGGGGGGCTCCACTCGCGGGGTGATCGTCGGCGCCGGCTCGGGCACCACGCGGATCGGCGCGATGGGGGGCTCTACTCGCGGGGTTATCGTCGGCGCCGGCTCGACGGGCGCGGTGCTCCCTGGCCGGGGCGGGGTGCCGAAGCGGAGTAGCCCCGATCCGGGCCGCTCGGGCGGCGCGGCGGCGATCGGCTCGCCGGGGGAATTGCCGTCCTTCGTCTTGTCGCCGTTGCTGTTCCATATCAACTGGTACGCGACCAGGACGATTACAAGCAAAAGACCCGTCGCAACCCCTATTTTCACGTCAGTGCGCATATCAATAACTCCGCTTCCGCCGGGGCGTGTCAATATCGAGGCCCTTTGCCGCAACCCCTATCTTCACGCCGGCGCGCATATAAAAAACTCCTGCCGTCTTCCGCAGTGAAAGAACACAACTTCCTCATTAGAATACTCGGTTGTGCCAATCGCAAGGGATTTCTGAATCCCGACCGGGCACGCCTGCAAATCACTTCAGTCCGGCCACAATCCGCTGGGTGTCGCGGGCGATCATCAATTCCTCGTTGGTCGGCACGACCCACACGCTCAGGGCGGAAGAATCGGTGGTGATTGCCCCGGCCTTTCCGTCGCCGATCTCGTCGTTGCGTGCCGGGTCCAGCACGGCGCCAAGGCGGGAAAGGCCCTCGCAAATGGCACGGCGGATCATCCGGGAGTTTTCCCCGATTCCGCCGGTCAGCACGACCGCGTCGACCTTCGGCAGGATAGTATAGTAGGAACCGACGTACTTGACCACCCTGTAGACGAACATTTCCCGGGCCAGCCGGGCACGCTGGTTGCCCTCGTTGGCCGCTGCCTCCAGGTCGCGCATGTCGTTGCTCATTCCGCTGACGCCGAGCAGCCCGGAGTGCTTGTTGAGGGCCTGCTCGATCTGCCCGGCCGACATGCCGCGTCCGAGCATGTACGGGAATACCGCCGGGTCCAGGTCGCCGCAGCGGGTGCCCATCATCAGCCCCTCCAGCGGAGTCATGCCCATTGAATGATCGACGGCCTTGCCGCCTTCGACGGCCGTCATCGAGCAGCCGTTGCCAAGGTGCGTGGTTATCAGGCTGATGTCCTGTGGCCGCTTCCCCAGCAGTTCGGCCGCCCGGAGCGTCACGTACCGGTGGCTGGTGCCGTGGAAGCCGTACTTTCGGACATGGTATTGCGCGTACCACTGCTCCGGTACGGCGTAGCGGTGGGCCTTGGCGGGCATTGTCGCCAGGAAGGCTGTATCAAAGACGCCCACGTTGGGGGTTTTCGGCATGGCCTGTCGTGCGGCCTGGATGCCGGCGAGGTTCGGCGGGTTGTGCAGGGGCGCCAGTTCGGAGTTTCGCTTGACGATCTCGATCAGGGCATCGTCGATCAAGGCCGAGTCCGTCGCCTGTTCGCCGCCATGCACGACGCGATGGCCGACGCCGTCGATCTCGTCGATGGCGCCGATCACGCCGACGTGCCCGTCCACGAGGATGTCCAGAATCAGCCGCAGCCCGGCCGCGTGGTCCGGCGCCTGGACGCTGCGGTTCAACTCGCCGCCAGTGCCGCTGTGCCGCAGGAAGGCGTCGCCGTCGACACGCTCCAGCATGCCCTTGGCCAGCACGGACTCATCCGTCATGTCGAACAACTGGTACTTGATGGAACTGCTGCCGCAGTTTACGACGAAAATCTTCATTGGTAACGCCTTGTAACGCCTTCTCCCGCAAAAGCAGGAAAAGCAACAAATCCCGACGAAGGCTTTTTCGCATGTTCGCACAAGCACGCCAAGCCCGGCCGGGAAAGAAATACGGTAGGTGGCAGGGGGGCCGGTGTCAATATGCCGGGCACGCCAATCTCCCGATTGGCGGGGGAATTCAACGGCCACGCGGCAAAGCGGCGATGCCGGAAGCAGTGGTGCTGATCTGATCTTGATGACGCCAGGATGTGCCTACTCAGCCCCATAAATAGGTGACTGTCCCCTATTTATGTCCCCTATTTAAAGTTTCCCTTGCGGCTGATTCTTTACCGGGGGATCGTGATCTTCGTACGTCCCGTCCCGCTCGGGATGGCGGGTATTATTTGCCTCTGCTGCATCTTTGAAACTAGGTGAAACGAGGGACAGTCACGAATGGCATGAAGATAAGGCGCAAGTTCAGTTTAGCAAACGCGTTACAAAGTAGCCTAGGAAAGGTCGATCCCGCCCGAAAATCCGGCCGTGCCCGCGGAACCCTTGAGAATGCTGCGTTTCCTGGTGCGGCCCGCCAAAGGGCTGAGCCGGGGAAGATGTCCGCCACGCATTTATCTTATGCATAACCGACGGTGTAACAATAACTTACTCCTTATCTTCATGCCATTCGGGACAGTCACCTATTATTCGCCTCTGAAATAGGTGGCTGGCCCAAGTTTCCCAGTTCCCCGTCTTTTTGTACGGACTTGCCTGGAGTCTTTCGCGGCTTCTTGGCCTTGCCTTGCTGCGTCAAGTCCACAATAGGATGGCCGCTCTTGGCCTGTCGCTTTCGGGCGTCTTCCACCATCGCGCGGATGTTGAAGCCGAACTTCGCGGCCCGCGCCTCCCGGTGCTTCCCGACCTCTTCTACAATAGAATCTCGGTTCATAGCCATTGTCATTCCTCTGGGTTGCCCACACCCATCACCTCATTGGGCGTGCAGATCGCCGGAGGTTCATAGCCGACGCTCCGCAAGAACCGCCCGACCGGAATATGCACATCCGCGTTGGCCAAGTGCTGACACTTCCATGTGAGCAGTACATCCACACGGTTGATCGTCGCAATTGCCAAGTGCACAGCGTCCGCCGACGCCCGCGCCGGAAGGAGCCGCCGCCGAACCATCTCCTCCGCTAAAGCTATCGTGGCATCGGGCACATCAAGCAGCGGAAGCCCTGTCAAGGCATCCAACCGCCGCCGAGCCGCATCGGGATCGCCATCACCCGCTTCATCCAGCACGAACTGCGAGGTATAGAGGTCATACCGATGCCGTCGGCCTTCCCACCACTCACGTGTCAACTCCTGCTGGGCCGCCATGATCAAGTCCCGGCTGGGCTTGGCCGTCAGGTAGCTCACAATCGTCGTCTCGATGTAGATGCGTTTCTTCAACCGTCACCTCGCCACGCCCATTATACTCCCCGCCCCCGTCCTATGGCCAAGAAGAACTTTCGATGTCGTCACCGAGTGGGCGAGTATCTTCCGGGAAAGGAATCCGCAATCCGCCCCTCGACTTCGCTCGGGACTTTTTGCAATGGCGACCGTGGAAATCGGGGACAGATACCAAATTGAAGCCTATTTCGGTATCTGTCCCTGTTTTTTCGCGCCACGTCTCGACTCTACCGATTTTGGCACAATAAGTTGGCTCCGCCTGCGTTTACGAGCATAGGGTGTGATTGGGCTGCGCCCGGTTGCGGCCGGCGGCGGGCGCGTGGGCCTTGGCGCCGTTTGCGCCTGCCAAGCCGTTTGGGCGGCATGGCATATGATTTGACCGGATAACACGAGAGAAACTAATGTAAGGAGAACGACAATGAGACACCAAAGTATGATCGGGATGGCGGCTGTCGCGTCGATGCTGTTGGCCAGTGCGGCGCTGGCTGGTGAGCCGGCCGGCGGGCGGTCCCTGACTGACCGAATTGCCGACGAACTGACCGCGGGCGGCAACTCGAACATAGCCGAGATGATCGCCGCGGAAACTGGGCAGGCGGACCTTGCGGTGGCGCGGGCCGAGCAAGGCGTGGCCGGGCCGGAAGGCATCCGCGATGAAGCCGACCCGCCACGCGATGACCGCCGAGCCGAGCCACGCGATGGCGACCGCCGCGAAATCGAGCGGCGAATGATCGAACGCCGCAAGGAAGAACTCCGCCAAGGCCAGCGGCGAGAAGAAGCCCGGCGCCTGGAAGTCCGCGAGGCAGCGCAGCGTGAAGAAGGCCCGCGCCCGGAGATCCGTGTAACGGTCCACGCCGAGCGGGTCAACGAGGGCCCGGAAGAAGCCCGGCGTCTGGAGGCCCGCGAGGGGGCGCAGCGAGAAATCCAACTACTCGAAATCAAACTCCGTGAGATTCAAGAGCGATTGACGGAGCTGCGACGGGGCGCTCGCGGCGGGGCCCAGAAGCCTGAAATCGAGAAATCCCAGCCGCAGCAGCGCTTCGAGCCGCGAAGGCCCCAGCGCGGCGAAACGCCCAATGAGCCCCCCAGGCCGGGAATGCCTGGAATGTCCCGCCAGCCGATGTCCCCCGGCTCCGGCCAAGGCCCGATGATGGGTCGCGGCCAGGGCCAGGGCCAAGGTCAAGGCCCGATGATGGGTCGCGGCTTCGGCCAGGGCCAAGGTCAAGGCCCGATGATGGGTCGCGGCTTCGGCCAGG
>CAYOBS010000189.1:6335-7457 GCA_964402305.1 uncultured Planctomycetaceae bacterium
GGCTTCGGCCAGGGCCAAGGTCAAGGCCCGATGATGGGTCGCGGCTTCGGCCAGGGTCAAGGCCCGATGATGGGTCGCGGCTTCGGCCAGGGCCAGGGCCCGATGATGCAGGGCCGCAGGCCAGAGGCGATGCCCGAAGGCCGGCTCCAGCAAAGGCGAGAGGCCATGCCCGAGCAGGGCCGCCGCGAGGGCCGCAGGCCCGAGGCGATGCCCGAACGTCGCATGCCCCAAAGGCCGGAGGCTCAGGCGACCTCGCCGTCGCTGCACGGTCAACTGCCCGGCCGGGTCGCCAGGCTGCTGGAGCCCGGAGTCATCGAAAAGCTCCGCCTCAGCGACGAGCAGCGAGACCGGATACACCGGCTGATGGCGGAGTACCGCGAGCAAATTGCTCGCATGGCCCAGCGCGTCGCCAGCGCCGTCCGCGACATCCCGGCCGGCGAGCGTGCCGGCAAGGCCGCCGAGATCGTCGGCAATGCCAGGAAGCATGCCCAGAGCCTCACCCGCGAACTGATCGACAAAGCCACGGACGTCCTCACGCCGCGTCAGCGTGCGGCCGTTGAGAAGCTTCTCGACGGCGCGGACAAGATGGGCAAAGCGCCCAAGAGCCGTGAAAAAGAAGATGGCGACGACAATGAATGAAGAGGATGTGGACAAAAGCCGAAATCAAATACTTTCGCGCCTTTGTCCAGCCTTTACGGGGCTTTGACCACCGATGGAGGGCGTTGCGATAGGCGACAGCCTTTTGGTGCGGCGTCAAGCCTGCCTGCCGGTAGGCAGGTCCTGATTCATCAGCGATTTTGTTGCCCGAGTAGATTAGACTCGTCTGGTGAGCGGGCGCCGTGGTTTGTGGAGTCCCGGCGCGCCGGGACGGAGCAACCACGTTCCGATGCGAAAGACGTGGTTGCTTCGCCCAAAGGGTGCCGGGTTCCGCGTTCCGGGTTCCGGGTTCCGGGTTCCGGGTTCCGGGTTCCGGCGTTTCCTTTTCCCATGCCCGGCCAGTCTGCCATTCGCCATTGAGCATTTGGCATTGAGCATTTGACATTGAGCATTCGGCATTCGATTGCGGCCGCAAGCCGCAATCGCGTCAATACCACACCATGACCAGCAGGTTCGGCTCGGGGC
>CAYOBS010000190.1:0-3260 GCA_964402305.1 uncultured Planctomycetaceae bacterium
GTCCGTAAGGTGCAGCCTGGCCGGGTATCGGCCGGTCAGGATGCTCGCCCGCGTGGGCGAGCAGACGGGGCACGCGGCGTAGGCGTTGGTGAACCGCGTGCCGCCCGCGGCCAGGCGGTCGAGGTTGGGCGTGTCGTAGAAGCTGCTGCCCTGGCAGCCCAGGTCTTTCCAGCCCAGGTCGTCGGCGAGTATGAACAGGAAGTTGCACTTGCCCTTGGCGGCCTGTGCGGCGGCGCCCTCGGCACTGGCGAGACTGTTGATTATCGGCTCCATGGCGGCGGCTCCTATCAGCCCCGCGGCCCCGGCCGCGACGCGACGAAGAAAGCTTCGACGTGTGATGTTCCGCTTGCTGGTCTTACCTGGCATATTGTGACTTCTGTCCTGCTGCCAAACGCCGGTTGATGAGGGCCGCTTCAGCGGCCCGAATCGGCCGGTCCCAAACGCCGCCGGCTCATTCCGCCGCGGCGGCCGCCACTGAGGCCGGCTGGCTGGCTGGCTTGGGTCCGGATTTGGGGCAGCGGATCTTGGCCTGCTTTTCCTTGGGGTCGAACTTCGGATCGGTAATCGGCGTGTGGCAGGTCTGGCAGATCTCCTTTGCCACCGGCTCGACGATAAAGCCCTTCTTGCCGTGCTCGGCCTGGTTGAAGCGATGGCAGTCCTGGCAGTTCACGTTCGCAAGCTGCCTGGTCTTCTCAATGGTGTAGAAGCCTGCCTTGGTCCCGAAGCCGCTGGTGTGGCACATAATGCAGGCGGGGTCGTCTGTCCGGCCGACCTTCACGAGCGTGGCGTAGGCGCCGGCGTGGCGGGTCTTCCGCCAGTTGTCGTACTGCGCCTTGTGGCACTGGCCGCAGGACTCCGAGGCCTGGTAGTCCAGACCGGTCGTTCGCTCGGCGTCCAGCGCCCGCATCATCGCGGCATGGGCGTAGGCCTGGTACGTCAGCAGGAGTTTGCCGTCGATGGGCCAGGACGTATCGACAAGTTCCGGCCTGTATTCGATGTCCGCAATCTTGTCGCCGTCGGCCTTGATCGCCACCGCCGCGACGTATTCGTACCCGCCGACCTTCACCACCGGCTTGCCGGCCACCTTGGTCAGCTTCCGCTCGGTTCGGGTGGTGTGGCCTCGAACGACCAGGTCGGCCCCGGTCCGCGAGGCGATTGTCTCGATGCTGTCCTCGTCGGCATGGGCGATGAGCACCACGATGTATCCTTGGGCCTTGAGGTCCGCGATGTGTTTGTTCAGCTCGTCCGGCCCGGCAAAGGCCAGCGACGACGTTACCGACTTGGGCACGAAGTGGAACGCCTCGGGCGTGGTATCGGTGACGACGGCCACCTTGACGTTGGGAAACTCGCGTTTTAACACCGCCGCCGCGGCGACGTCGGGGGCGGTCACCGTGGTCGAAAGTGCGGGGGTCTTGTTGACGGCGAGCATCTCGGCCAGGTGCGTGCGCCCCGCCGCCCACTCCGAGTCGCCCAGCGTTACGGCGTCGTAGCCGATCTGCGCGTAGCCTCGGAGGATGTACCCGTTGCGGATGTCGGCCGGGGCGACCCAGAACGCGTCGCCGATGTCGACCAGGATCGTGTTCGGGAAGCTTTGGCGGTAGCTTTCGACCAGCCCGCTGCGCCGCGCCAGCCCGCCGGGCATCGGACCGGAGCAGTTGCATACCTCCAGCATCCCGCCGGTGCCGCCCGTAAACAGCAGGACGGCGTCGGGCCGGCCCATCCGGAATGGCCGGACGTTCACTAGCGTCATGGGCACTTCCTTGCGCCCATCGGCGGAGGGAGGCAGTTCGGTACGGCATCCTGCCACACACACGATCACTGCCAGCAAGATGTAGCGAGTCATCCCGTCCTCGGCTTCCTCATGCCGCGATCTTGACGCGAAGCCTGGAAAGCTTCAGCATTAGCACGGCCGTGCTTAACTGGGTATCCACTTCGTACTGCCGGACAAGGTCGCCGGCGAGCTGGCTCTGCCCGCCGTCCAGGAGGATATCCGTTTTCCGGCGGATGTCCAGCCAGCGCCTGGTCTCGCGCGGGCTGAGGAACACTTCCACGTCGGGGTCCACGCCCCATTCCTTGGCGCCGGGCGAGCGGTGCAGCAGCCGGCCCTTGGGCAGATAGTAGTGCGCGGTGGTCAGCTTCAGCAGCGCCGAGTGCGAACTGAGGGAGATCACGTTCTGCACGCTGCCCTTGCCGTAGCTCCTCTGGCCGACGATGCGGGCCCGCTTCCAGTCCTGAAGGGCGCCGGAGACTATCTCGGCCGCCGAGGCGCTGTACTGGTTGACCAGAACGATCAGGTCGCCGTCGAGGAAATTGCCGTCCGGGCCGGCGTTCAGGTCGGCTGGGCGGGTGTGGCGTCCGCGGGTCGAGACGATCCGACCGGACCGCAGGAACTCGTTGGATACGTCTCTTGCCGAGCGGAGAAGCCCGCCCGGATTGAACCGCAGGTCCATTATCACGGAGGTCACGCCGTCCTTCTTGCACTTGGCCAGGACCTCGGCGATCCGGTCGTCCGTGTCGCTGGTGAACTGCGTGACGCGGATGTACGCGATCTTTGTGTCGGGATCGACCAGGTAATCCCACTCGCGATTGTCGGGCAGGCAACGCCAGCCCTTGACCGTTTGAATCTGGATCTCGTCACGGACGATCTTGTAGACCTTCTCGCTGCCGCCGCGACGGATCGTCATCTCGACGGTGGTGCCCTTGTCGCCCATTATCAGCTTGATGAGCTTGTCGATCGACATCTTCTCGGTGGGCTTGCCGTCGACCTTGACGATCAGGTCGCCGGCCTGTATGCCCGCCTCGAACGCGGGCGTGCCCGCCAGAGGTGTGACGACCTTCAGCGGCTCGCCCGGATCCTTGGATATCTGCACGCCGATGCCGTAGAAGTGCCCCATCGTCTGCTTCTCGAAGTTCGCCACGTCGCTCGGCCAGATCATCGAGCTGAACTTGTCCAACTCGTCCAGGAAGCCGTCGGTGAACTCCACCGACAGGACCTCCGTCGGGATGTTCACCGTCTGCTCGGAGGCGTGCAGCACGCTGTTGAGCGCCAGGATAAGGTCCAGGTGCGTCACGCGGTCGCGCGCGTCAACGTCGCGGACCTGCTTGTCAATGGCCGAAAGGAAGGCATTGCGCTTGGCGTCGTCCTTCAGCAGCGGGAAGCTGTTGGACGCCTGGGGCGTCTCGGCCAGAACCTTAACGCTCGACAGGCCGCCCTTGGTGACCTGGCGGTAGTCCACCGCGGAAACGTAGTTCAGGTCGAG
>CAYOBS010000190.1:3360-7453 GCA_964402305.1 uncultured Planctomycetaceae bacterium
TCCTCCAAGGCGACGTAGCAGCTAAGCGCGTCGTACCACTGGGCCGACTTCTCGCAAAGCTGGCCCCGGGCCTCCGTGGCCCTCACGAGGTCCGTAAACCAGCCCTCGCGAACGAACTTGTCCTTGTCCACCGCCAGGCGCCTGGCCAGGCGGGCCTGGATCAGCCCGACGCGCCAGGGCTTCTCATACGTCATGCTCTCCAGTTCGCCAAGGGCCTCGACCTCGTCGTATTCGATCTCCCGCAGGTCCTGGCTGGCGCCGCGCCATGCCTTGGGCTTGTCCGTCGCCACGGCCTTCCAGCCGGCAATGTGCTTTTCCATAAGTTCCCGGCCGGTACGGGCGACCTCGCGGAACATCTTGGCGTACTCGCTCTCATCCTTCTCCATGAGCTTGACCACCTCGTCCAGCGACTTTACAGCCCGGCCTAGCGCGTCGATGCTCTGCTTGCGGACTTTCTCGACCGAGTTGGCGTCCAGGGAATCCTCCAGCGTGTCGGCCAGTGAGTTCTCGTTGTAGGCCTTGCCCATCTCCCGAACAACCTTGCGGAGTTGCTTGAGCAGGTCCTTGTCGGCCGACGCCACGTAAGCCTGGGCGATCTTCATGTGAGCGACCCGCGTCACGCAGTCGTTGTACTCCGCGATGCGCCGTGCATTGGACTTCTCGGCGATCTTCATGTGCTCTTCGATGAGCTTGACGGCCTCGGCCGTCACGGCGTCGGCTGGATCGGCCTTGGCGGATGAGTGAAGCTGGTCGAGGCCCTTGGTGAACTGCCCGGCCAGGGCGCTGTCGATACCCTCTATCCGCAGGCTGCGCCCGTCAACAGTGGAAGCAATGGCCGGTTTCTCGGCGACCGCCACCTGGGTATCCTGAGCCGGGCAGTAAAGCTGCCCAGCCCCAAGAACCAACATTCCGGCCAGTATTACCCGATATCTAAACAAAACTTGTTCCACACCAGTCTCCCGTGAACCAACGTCTTTACCTGAAAGCCTGAAAGCCACATACACTCTAACGATGCAACCGGCCTGGCGGTTCGGACCATTATGACTTCCACCGCTAGTACGTCTTGCCCTCGTCCCAGGGGCTTTGGGGGGCGTCGCCGCCCTGGTCTTCGGCATCCTCGTCGTCGACCTTCCACTGGTCGGCCTCGGAGATGTCATCGATCTCCCGCTCCATTACCTTGAACATCTTTTCCTGCATGGGCGCCAACTTGCGGTAGTAATCAAGCGTCGCCTGGTACGCGGCGACCAACTGGGTGATCTTCGCCAGTTGCCACTTGGCCAGGCATTCCGGCTCCCTGATCGTGCTGAACGGATCGCACGAGAACGCCGCCTGCCCGGCCTGGCCTCGATGAAAAAACTCGCATTGTTCGCATTGTATCATAGGTTCTCGCTCCACCCCCGCCGGCCACAACACCGCCTGGCTGCTGACTTTACTCTACCAGCCCGCGGCAGACCTGGTCAATCCTCTGAATCGCGGCCTGCCAGTTCCGGACAGGCCTCGACAACGGCGGCGATAAGGGATTCGGCCTTCTCGACGGCTTGACGCGCGCTATCGGCCAAGACCTGCGCAATGCCGCCGTAATCGCCGACCTCTCGGAGTTCCATTAGAAAATCGTAGTCCTTGCCGGTTTCCTTCTCCAATATCCCAGTCTGCACCAGATCACGATGGAGTGCCGCCCTGAGAGAGGAGTGTTTTGAGAACATCTGGCCACGCAACCCAAACATGGCCGTTAAGGCATGAAAGGCTGCATAATATGCACGCGACACCGCCGAGTCGGGATCTGTCTCGACAAGCGCCAACGCGGAGTTCAGCGAGCGTCGGGCGCGATCCCATTCGGCGAAAGCGAACTCCTTCATGCCGCTATGCCCTCCCCGCGGGCGCTTCGATAGAGCGGACAATCGACAGTCTCGTACTGGCTGGCCGAGACCGGCTTGGCGCTTATCCGCCGGCCTATTTCCAGCGACAGCGGGTAGACGGCATCAAGATTGGCCTGAACGTCGCGGCCGTAATTCACCGGGTCATCCAGCAGCACCAGCACGTCAACGTCGCTGTCCGGCCCGGCCTGGCCGCGAGCCTCCGACCCGTAGAGGACCACCCCGCGCAAACGATTGCCGTGCGCCTGCTTCAGACGGCTCTTGATCTCTTTCAGCAATTCTGTGGTGGTCACGACGGCACCTCTATGTCAGATCCCATACATTGTACATGCACTCGACCCAATTGACAATGCCCTCAGCGGCGTACGGTTGCCCCGTCACTCGGGCCGGCTCAGGACGAATATCGCCAGGTCGGCGGCGAGGTTGCTGTCCTCATCGGGCGGGATATCACGCCCCTCCTCGGTGTCCAGAAACGCGCAGCGGTGGATCCGAATGCCCTTTTCCCGGCAGAACTCGCCAAAATCCGCGATCGTCAGGAAACGGATGTTCGGCGAGTTGTACCACTTGTACCGCAGCAGGCCGCGAACCTCCGGCGCCCTGCCCCGCATGAGCATCTCCCGCAGCTTGTGGTAAGCGAAGTTCGGGAAGCTCACGATGCCCCGCCGCCCGACACGGAGCATCTCGCGGATCACGCCCTCGACGTCCATGATGCTCTGGAGCGTCTGGCTGAGAACCACGTAGTCGAACTCGTCGTCGGCAAACAGCGCCAACCCGTCGTTAAGGTCGCGCCGCACCACGTCCAGCCCGCGACAGACGCAGTCGATCACGGCGTCCTCGTCCAGTTCCACCCCCATAACGTTGCGGTTGCCGCGATGCACGAGCGACTCCAGCAGCAGGCCCGTCCCGCAGCCGAGGTCCAGTACCGACGACGACGGCGGGATCAACTCGATGATGCGATCAACGTCCAGCCGCTGAGGCCTGCCGGGATGGAAAATGCTGGTCTGGCTGTGGTGGTGCTCGATGGCGGCCGCAGCCTGAGCGTTGCTCCCGACGAGGTTCGAAAGGAAGCCCTCGATGAGCCTGCCATAGCTTCCCACATTATCCGGCAGCAGGAACGCGTCGTGGCCAGCGTGGCTCTCCACGTCGCAGTAGCTTACCGGCTTGCCCGCGGCGATAAGGGCGCGGACCATTTCCTGCGACTCGCGCGGCGAAAACAGCCAGTCGCTGGAGAAGCTGACGATCATCCACCGGCAGTCGGTGCCTTTGAACGCGGCCGACCACTCCTCGACCGTCGCGCCAAGGTCGAACAGGTCCATCGCCATGGAGATGGTGATGTAGCTGTTGGCGTCGAACCGCTCGACGAACCGCGCGCCCTGGTAGCCGAGGTACGAGCCGACGGAGAACTCCTTCTCAAACCGCACCGGCACGTCGCGGGGCTGAAAACGAGTGGCGTCGAACTTCTTCTCCATCGCCTCCGGCGACAGGTACGTGATGTGCCCGATCATGCGCGCGATGGCCAGGCCGATATCCGGCACCTTGCCGGCCTGGCGGTAGCGGCCTCCGAAGAAGTTGGGATCCTGGATGATGGCGTTGCGGCTGACCACGTCGAACGCCAGCGCCTGGCTGGACATCCTGGCGCTGGTGGCAAGAAGCACCGACCCACGCACCCGCCCCGGATAACGCATCGGCCAGAGGATCGCCTGGTGGCCACCCATCGAGCCGCCCATGACGGCCAGGAGCCGGTCGATGCCGAGCGAGTCGATAAGCCTGCACTGCACCTCGATCATGTCGCCGATGGTGATCGTCGGGAAGTCCGGACCGTAGCACTGCCCGGTCGCGGGGTTGGCGGAGTCAGGCCCGGTCGTGCCGCGACAGCCGCCCAGAAGATTCGAGCAGATAACGAAATAGCGGTCGGTGTCAACCGACTTGCCCGGCCCGACGACGATGTCCCACCAGCCCGGCAAGTCGTCAACGTCGTGCATCGCCACGTGCGAGTCGCCGCTGAGGGCATGGCAGATCAGGACCGCGTTGTCCTTCTTCTCGTTGAGCCGGCCGTAGGTCTCGTAGGCGATCTGCACCCGCTCCAATCGCCCGCCTCGCTCCAGCAGCAGCGGCTCATCAAGCTCCAGCACCTTGGCGTGGCGCAGCGGCTCGGCCGAGCGAACGCTGTCGCTGCTGTCGAACATGTCGCCGTTCGTTTTTTCGGTTACTTCCGACAC
>CAYOBS010000191.1:0-7435 GCA_964402305.1 uncultured Planctomycetaceae bacterium
GCTCTTTGTCGCCCGGCTCGTTCGCCCACAGGTAATGCCCAGTTTGCGGGCGGGGGGGTAGCGGCCAGCTTGGTTCCGATTTCAGCCTTCGGGGTTTTCCAGCAGTTGGCGGAGTCGGTCTGCGATGGCCGGGGGGAGTTTGGCGAGCCACGTGGCATCGACCAGGCCGATGTCGATCAGATCGCGGAGGTGAGTGCGGTCCTTGTCGCGGAAGGCGGTGAGCTTGATGCGCACCAGGGCGTCCAGGGCGATCACGCGGAACAGACCGGCATCTTCGGATTCGCTGACATCGGGATTGGCCAGGGGTTCGTGCGGGCGGACCTTCTCATTGGCAAAGACGATATGCACGGCCTCGCGGGGCTTGGCGGCGGGGCCGTCGAGAAAGACATCGAGGCCGGCGACGTGGCGGTGGACAAAGCCGGCGGATTCCAGGGCGGCCTTGGCCGCGCCGAGGTCTTGCCGGCGGAGCAGCATGTCAACGTCCTGGGTATTGCGCACGGCGGATTCATCGACGCGGGAGACCCACAGGGCCACGGCGTTGCCGCCGGCGACGGCATAAGGGACGTTGGCGGCTCGCAGGGCCCCGGCGGCCCGCAGAAGGCGTTGGCGCACTTTTTCCACGGCCTTGACGACCCTTTCCAGCGAGAACGGCCCGATGGCTATTGTCATGAGGGCTTCACCTTCCCGATTCACCCGGCCTTGGCGCAGGCGCGGCGTGACGGACTGCGGCACTTTCGGCACGATGATTGGGGCGATTCTCGATTCTCGGCACGGCTCTATGATAGCGGTGTGCGCCGCCCAGGCAATCCCTAATTTGGTATCTGCCGCCGGGTTTCGAAAAGGTTCCTGACCCATCCGCCACTTAACTGCTGAATACTCACCTTTCAGGTCTCCTTTCTCGGTAACGCCCCCCCGTTTCTCTGCTGGTCTCGCATGTGTAGACGGGCGCGGGTCATCCGCTCGCGAAGGCCGCCTTCTTTCAGAAAATCCTGCTCCAGCCGGCGGATCTGGCGATCCAGCAGGTAATTGGCCTGATGAATCAGGCAGATGGCGATATTGGCTACCACCTCGGCGGGGCGGGTCTCGCAGAATTCGCGATAGGCCTCATAGGTCGTATGGGACTTATGGCCGAGTTTCCTGACGTACTGGGCCTGCCTGGAGTCTTTTTCCCAGAGGGCAAAGTCGCGCACGCGCAGGAAGTCGCGATAATCCTCCAGAAGTTCCTCCAGGCTGGCCCTGGCAACGTTGGTCAACTTGATCTCCATCTCCTTGGAGGTGCCGGAGGCTTGGCTGGCCTCAACAATGTTCTGCTTGCCGGAGCGGGCCGCCTGCACCATCTGATCGATGGTGCGGTCGCCCTTCTTGAGGAACTTCTCGCAGAACCGGAAGGTCAGGTCGTACACCACCTCGGCCTTCTGGTAAGAAAGCAGGTCACGGTAGTTGCCGTGGGGCGGAATGAAGGTTGACCTGTCGGAGTTGGTCATAGGTCTTATAGGTCTAATGGGACTCACAGGCCATAGGTCTTATGGGTCCTATGGGACTTATGGGCTATGGGTCTTATGGGTCGTGTGGGACTCTTCTGCTCGTAGGTCCCATAAGTCCTATTCCTATTCAAAAAGGATCGGGCATTCAAGGTAAAAGGCCTGGCGTTCTTCCATGTGTGCGGCCAGGCCGGTAGCGGTAAATATGGACGCTAACCATTTACCCCCCGGCGGGCGTTTCTCGTCTTACGATTATCAGCCGGTACGGCGGGGTCTGCGGATTGAGCTTGCTTGAAGGGCCGGCGGGGCGATACGATCAGGTTCCACGAGGCGGCGCCGTCTCGCGGAGTCAGGGCGCCGTCTCGCGGAGTCAGGACGCCATCTCGCAGAGCCAGGAGAGTGAAGTATGAGCATGAACTTGCGCCGGATGACGATAATCGCGGCGGCGGCGTCGGCGGCGGCTTTTGCCGGCATCGTGGTCGCGGCGGCAGCGGCCCAGCCGTCGGCGGATGACCGGCTGGCGGCGGCGCGGCGGTTCGTCGATAAGTCCGACCGCTACATGCACCACAGCAAGCTGCGGCGTGGGATGGAAGGTTACGGCCTGACCGTCATGGCGGGCACGGAGGTTGTGCGTTTCAAGGCCGTGGTGGTTTCCGTGGTCACCAACTTCGGGCCTCACCAGGATGTGATCCTCGCGCGGCTCAGCGGGCAGAACCTCGAGCACACGGGGATCATTGCCGGCATGAGCGGCTCGCCGGTGTACTTTACGGACCCCGACGACGGCAAGGAAAAGCTCGTGGGGGCCGTGGCTTACGGCTGGCAGGCGCAGAAGGACGCGATTTGCGGCCTTCAGCCGATAACGCAGATGCTCGCGGCCGGGCGGACCTTCGCGGCGCTTGAGCCTATTGCCCCAGCCACGCCTGACGACAAGGGCCAGCCGGTGGGCGACCGGGCAGGTAAAGACAAGGCCGGCAAGGCGGGCGAGGCGGTCGATGATGCGGGCAAGGCGGGCGATGATGCGGGCGATGCGGGCAAGGCCGAGAGCAAGGCTGTCGATCCGCTTGCAGCCAGGGATGGCGGCGGGTCGTTGTCGGTCGGGCGGGACCTGGACGGCTTCCTCGCGGCCTTGCTGGACCCCAATAAGGCGGACTTCGTATCGCTGTTCATGCCGCGGCGTGCGACGGCGCAAACCGCCGCCCCGTCGCTGGTGCCGTTGGCGACGCCGCTGATGGTTTCGGGCTTCAGCGCTGCCGGGCTGGCCGAGGCTTCGCGGCTGCTGGCGCCGCTGGGGATCATGCCGGTGGCTTCGGGCGGGGTCAACGCCGACGTTGGCGTGGCCGCCAAGGATGCCAAGCTGGTTCCCGGCGGCGGCATAGCCGTGCCGATCGTCACCGGCGACACGGACATGACTGCCATCGGGACTGTTACGGATGTCTTCAACGGGCGGGTGCTGGCGTTCGGGCACGCTTTCTTCGCCGAGGGCGCGACGGACCTGCCGATGGCCCCGGCGTACATTCACACGGCCGTGGCGGGCGTGCTGCGGAGCTTCAAGCTCGGCGCGGGGCTGGACGTCGTGGGCACGCTTCACAGCGACGAGGCGGTGGCGGTCTCGGGCGAGATCGGCCCCAAGCCCGGAATGATCCCCATGACGCTGACGATCAACCGCAATGACACGGCCCGCAAGGAGGTCTACAACTACCGGATATGCAATCACCGTCTCCTGACGGCCCTGGGAGCGAGCATGGTGCTGGGCAACGCCATCGACGGCTGGCACGGCATGCCGGAGCAGCACACGATGAGCTACACGGTGGCTGTGGATTTTGGGCGGCTGGGCAAGTACCAGGCGGCGGGCATTACGACTGACCGCGAGGCACTGGCGGCCAGTTCGGACACGCTGCGGCCGATCGCGGCGATGCTGGACAACCCGTTCGGCCAGCGCGTGGCGCCCACGCGGATCGACGTTGAGATAACGGTCCAGCCAGGCTCGCTGGCGGCTTCGCTGGTGGACTTCAAGCTCGACGGGCAGTTGTATCGCCCCGGCGAGACGGCTACGGGCGTCGCGACGATCAGGCCGCTGCGAAAGGACCCGCTGCAACTGGCGGTCAAGTTCCAGTTGCCCGAGGACATCGCCGACGGCACGTACGAGTTGACGGTCTGCGACGCCGCCGCAAGCATGATGGCGGAGCAGCGCGAGATGCCCCAGCGGTTCGCGCCGCGCACGTGCGAGCAGTTGCTAAAGGCGATCCAGCACGTCGTTTCGGGCAGGTCGGACCAGCTTTACCTGCGGCTGCCGCTGCCGGGCCGCGGCGGGCTTGCCATCGAGCGGGCGGAGATGCCCGACCTGCCGGCCAGCAGGGCGCAGATCCTCTCGCAGGCGGCAATACCGGAGACCCGCGGCTTCCAGCGAAGCCTGGTCCAGACACTCAAGACGCATTACCTTATCGACGGCTCGGCCAGCGCTACCTTCACGGTTCAGCGCGAGCCGGCAGCAACGATCCTTCGCGGAAAGCGGTGAGTAGTAGCCGGGAAGAGAAGAACGGCGGAACTTGGTATTGGGAACCCGGAACCCGGAAGAAGAAGCGGAACCAGGTATTGGGAACCCGGAACCCGGAAGAAGAAGCGGAACCAGGTATTGGGAACCCGGAACCCGGAAGAAGAAGCGGAACCGGGAAAAGAAGAACGGCTGTAGTGCAGGCGAGCCGGAATAGTCGGGAGCCGGCACTGATAAGGCCCGACGGATGAACTGCGACCCGGCAGGTCGCGGCGAATCCTCGGGATGCTTCGGATGTGAAGATTGTCTCCCCGAAACAACAAAGGATCACCGCATGAAACGCTGGACCGGTTTTGCCCTGCTTTCGACAATCGTACTTATGTCGGCCGCGTCGGCGCTGGCCGTCAGGCCCGCAACGTGGATACACAACACGGAGGCCCAGTTCAGCCCGGGCAAGTTCGACTGCACCGTCTCGACCTCGCTGGGCGAGATCCGCCTGGCGCGCGGAATAAAGGTCATGGCGGGCAGCGAGAGTTGCCCGGCCGTGGTCTCCTGCATCGCCAGGGTCGGCGACACGCTGTTTGCCGGGGCGGGCGATGAGGCGGTTGTCTATCGGCTAGACGGCGACAAGCTCGTCAAGCACGCCGAGCTCCCGGCCGCGATGATCGCGTGCATGACGCCGTCGGGCGACGGGCTGCTGGTCGGGGCGTGCGGCGGCGACAAGCCGGGGCTGTGGCGTCTCGACGGGCAGGGCAAGAGCTCGTGCGCGTGGTCCGACGAGAAGGTCAAGTACGTCTGGGCCATCGTGGCCGGCCAGGACGGCGGCTATTACGTCGCGACCGGGCCTGAGGGCAAGGTCTTCGCCATTGACAGGGACGGCCACGGCCGGGTCATCTACGATGCCGGCAAGCTGGCCAAGAACGTGCTGTGCCTCGCCGCGGGGCCTGACGGAAAGCTCTACGCCGGCACCGGCGACAAGGGCCTGATCCTCGAGATCGACCCAAAGGCCAAGACAGGCCGCGTGCTTTACGACCCGGCCGAGAAGGAAGTCGCCGCCCTGCTGGTCGCCGCGGATGGGTCGCTTCTGGCGGCCACGTCGGACGCGGCAAAGGCCGGCCCGGACGGCAAGAAGACGCCGGCGACGACCTTCGAGGGCAAGGCCGACAAGACCAGGCCGGGCCCGGCCAGCAAGCCCGATGACGAGAAGGAATCCGCCGCCACCGCCCCGGCCGAGACTACGCAAGACAAGCCCAAGGCCGATGCGAAGGCTGCGGATGCGGGCAAGGGCGACGACGACCGGAAGAACGCCGACGCTGAAAAGGCCAAGGCCCAGAAGCCCAAGGGCGCCGTCGGCCCGGACGATCTCAAGGCGGATGAGCCGGCGAAAAAGCCGGATGACGGCAAGGCCGACGGCAAGCCCGGCGAGAAGCCGGCCAAGGATCCAGCCGGCAAGGCCGGCGACAAGCCGGCGGACAAGCCGACGGACGGCAAGGCCGTCGTGGCCGCCAGGCCGCAGGGGCCGGCAATGCTCCAGGTCCTCGGCGACCCGGCGCCGACTGGAGGTTCAGACGAGCCGAAAGCGATCAACACCGCCATGGCCCTGCCGCCGGGCACACGGATTATCCGCATGCCCGCCCGCCCCGACAGCGGCGGGGACAATGCACCGCCCCCGCCGGCGCCCGAGGCCCAGGGCAACGCCGTCTACCGCGTCCGGGCGGATGGGCTGGTCGAGACGATCTTCCGCCGGCCGGTGACGATCCTCGCCATGGCCGAGGCTGATGGCAGGCTCATCCTGGCCACAGGCAACGGTGGCGGGATCTACGGCGTCTCGCCCGACGGCGACGAGGTCGCACTCATCGCCGACACCGACGCCAAGCAGGTAACCTGCCTTCAAGTCGAGAAGTCCGGCGAGATCGTCTTCGGCACCGCCAACAAAGGCTCCATCGCCCGCCTGGCCGGCGGATTAGCCCGCAAAGGCACGTTCGTTTCCCAGGCCCTGGACGCCCAGCAGATCGCCAAGTGGGGCACCATGCAGGTGGCGGGCACGGCCCCGGCCGGGACGCACGTGACAATCGCCACGCGCAGCGGAAACGTCGGCGAGCCGGACGAGCAGACATGGAGCACCTGGTCGAAGGAAGTTCCGCTGGAAAACGGCTTCCTGGCGATCGGCGCGCCGGCGGCGCGGTTCCTCCAGTACCGCCTGACGCTCTCGACGAAGAATCCCAAGGTCACGCCGAACATCTCCGGCGTGCAGGTCGTCTACCAGGTGGGCAACCTCCACCCGGCGCTGGCGGGCGTGAACGTGACCGCCAGCGAGAAAGGCCCGCAAGGCAACGAGCCGCCAAGCTCGCCGAAGGCCTACCGCCACGTGGATATCAAGGCGCTCGACCAGAACGGCGACAAGCTGCGCTTCGAGATCGCCTTCCGCGAGATCGGCTCGCAAGGCTGGATCGTGATCACCGACGACCTGATGCTGCCCAAGTTCATCTGGGATACCCGCGGCGTCGGCGACGGCACGTACGAGCTGCGGATTGAGGCGTCCGACGACCCGTCCAATCCCGCCGGGCAGGCGCTGTCCAGCGCCCGGATCAGTGAGCCGGTCGTCGTGGACAACACCGCGCCGGTGGTGGGGCGCCTCTCGGCCAAGCCCGCCGGCGAGAAGGTCATCGTCGCCGGGCAGGTCGAGGACGCCGCCAGCAGGGTCGCCGAGATCGAGTACTCCGTCAACAGCCAGGACAAGTGGCACGCCGTCGGGCCGTCCGACGGCATCTGCGACTCCAATGTCGAGAAGTTCAGCTTCGACGTCGAGGACCTCAAGCCCGGCACGCACCGCATCGCCGTGCGGGCGACGGACATCTACGGCAACGTCGGCTACGGATCCGTGAGCGTGCGGGTCGGCAAGTAAGCAAGAAGATTTCAACGCAGAGCACGCGGAGAAGAAGAGAAGAAGAGAAGAAGAGAAGAAGAGAAGAAGAGAAGAAGAGAAGAAGAGAAAATGAACCGGACAATATGACTAAGCACACTGTAACGCTTATTCGTGGCGACGGCACGGGGCCTGAACTGGCCGAGACGGCGCGGCGGTGCGTCGACGCGGCCCTTGCGCTTACCGACGGGGCCGGGAGCATCGACTGGCGCCTTTGCGAGGCCGGCGTGGACATCATGGAAACCGCCGGCATGCCCATGCCCCAGGAGACCATCGACTCCGTCCGCGCCACTGACGCGACCCTCAAGGCGCCGATCACCACGCCCGTCGGCACGGGCTTCCGCAGCGTGAACGTCCTGCTGCGACAGACGCTCGATCTCTACTGCTGCCTTCGGCCTTGCAAGAGCTACGCCGGCGTGCGCAGCCGGTACGAGGGCGTGGACCTCGTCATCGTCCGCGAGAACTGCGAGGACCTCTACGCGGGAGTCGAGTTCGAGAAGGGCAAGCGCGAGACGGCCGAGCTTATCGAGTTCATCAACA
>CAYOBS010000192.1:0-7424 GCA_964402305.1 uncultured Planctomycetaceae bacterium
GAGGTGCTGCTGGTGACGCTTATCATTCATCAGTTGCTGACCCGCCGCGAGAAGATGTCCATTCGGAGCAATCTCAACATGGTCATCGGGGTGTTCTTCAACGACCTTGGCACCGAGTTGCTGCATCGTCTGTCGGCCTTCGACACGGCAAGGCAGGACTTCAGTCCGCTGGCGGACATCGACGCGAAGTGGGATGACAAGCGTTTCGCCGAACTGCGGCGCCGGTTCGCGGCCGAGCCGTGCGCTCTGGAAAGCCGCTGCGGCGACCTTGCCGAGTTGAGGCGGCTGCTGCTTGCAAAGCGGCCGGGGCTGATGGACCTGCTTCGCAACGGCAATCTGCTGGAGCACCAGGAGTTCACCGACATGCTGTGGGCGATCTTTCACCTGGCCGACGAACTGGAGCGGCGGGAGGGCTTCGCGGACCTGCCGGATGCCGACCTGAATCACCTGACCGGCGACCTTTGCCGAGCGCATCAGCGGCTCGTGCTGCAATGGCTGGACTACATGCGGCACCTCAAGGCGGACTACCCGTACCTGTTCTCGCTGGCGATCCGGACCAATCCATTCAGCCCCGACGCCTCGCCGGTAATCGAGCAGGCGTGAGGCCGAACGTTCTTGACGGTAGTACTATTTAATGATACTATCAGATCATGGAATACAAGGGATATGTCGGAGAGGTCGAGTTTGACGACGAGGCGAAGATGCTGCACGGCGAAGTGATAGGCATTCGTGACGTCGTGACTTTCGAGGGTGAATCGGTTGCCGAGATCGAGCGGGCTTTCCGCGACTCGGTGGACGATTACCTCGATTTCTGCCGCCAACGCGGCGAGGACCCGGACAGGCCTTGTTCCGGCAAGTTCGTGGTCCGCGTGAGTCCCGATCTTCACCGCAGACTCAGCATGCAAGCCAGTGCGGAGCGCAAGAGCCTCAACACTGTCGTGGAGCAGTGCCTGGCGAGGCAAGTTGGCGAGGGAACCCACGCGACAAAGGCTGGCCGCCGGCAGAAAGTTCGCTTTCGGATTGCGGTCAGGAAACAGAGAACCGTGACGCATACCGGCCGCGGGCGCAAGTAGAGCGGATACAGGCCATTCGTTGGCGTCCCTCTTTCTTATTCTCACTGCCCGCCCATGGCCGACAGGGCGTCGCGGGCTTCTTCGAGGGAGGCCCTGGCTTTGGCGGCGTCGGCGGGCATGGCGGGCTTTCGGGCGAGGTAGTCCTGGTAGTAGGCGACGGCGCGGGCCAGGGCAAGCTTTCGCCCGTCGTCGGGGGCGCCGTCGGCCAACTCCATGTGCCAGTCAGCCAGGCCCAGCAGCTCGCCGGGATACAGGATGCTCGTGTCCTTGCCGAGCAGGCCGATGAATCTCTTGACCAGGAAGTTGCCTGTGCGGTCGGCGTATGCCAGGGCCTTTTGGGGCTCCTGGAGCTCGACCACGTACAGGCGGATGAGTCGCTCGGCGGCAGCCCTGTTGCCCGGGTTGTCTTTCAGCCGGCTCTTGAGGGCCGATTCCCTCTTTTGCAGCAGATGCCTGGCCTCGGTTTCGTCCAGGGCTGTTGGCGTCGGCCTGGCGTCCTGCGTTGTGGCGGGCTTGGTGGCGGGGCCGGGGAGCAGGGCGGGCAGCGCGCCAAAGTTGGCCTGCTCGAACTTATAGCCGTTGATCATGAAAAGGGCGACCAGAGCAGTGTCGGCGATGCCTCCCCACGAGCCGTCGGGCTTCTGCAAACCCGCGAGATACTTGCCGCCGTCGGTCCACCACTTGACTTGGCCGAGATTGTCGCGCCCTGTGGCCAGGCCGAGGCGGGACAGCATGTACGCAGTGCTGGCCAGGACGATGTGGGCGCTGGGGGCGTCGCCCTTCTTGCGGTCGAGATCCTCTGGTGGTTTCAGGTCGGCCAGCGTGGTGAAGTTCTTGTCCAGCCAGCCCAAAGCGCGTGCCAGCGGTTCGCACTGGGGGCTGCCGGGGTTCTTCAGGGCCTCGGGGCCATAAAGCCGGCCCAGGGCAATGGCCAGGCTGCCGGCGCCGATGATCGTGCTGGCGGGGCTTGTCTTCTTGGCGTCGCCCTTGCGATCGGAGCGGATGCAGCCGTTGCTCCACTCCAGGTCAGCCCAGTACCCGGCCACCAGTTGCCAGTACGCTCGCTGGGCCTTGAGCCCGCATTGCTCTGCGGCATCGACCGCCAGCGGCGCCTGCCAACTCTGGCCTAACGTGGTGGTTTTCCAATCCATCACGGTCTCGCCATAGCCGCCGTTGCGAGTGGCGCGGATCAGGGTCGCCACGTCGCCGGCGAGCATCTGCCCGGCCCGGCCGGGCTTGTGCTTCTGGACCTCCAGCCAGGCCATGCACCTGAAGGCCACGCCATCGGTCTGCCTGGTGGTTATCGGCTCCAGCCAGCGGATGGCCTTGACGGCGCGGGCGTCGTCGACCGAAGCCCCGCTGCCAAGCAGGGCTGCCAGGACCGCGGCCGTCGAGAATGTGTTGTAGGCTCCGTGGTCGTAGGCGTCGCTTGTCTTGTAGGTTACCCAACAGCCGTCGAGCCCCTGGGCGTTCCAGAGCCATTTCGCGGCCTTGTCGAAGGACTTCTGCACAACGGGATCGCGGAAGAACACCTTCTCGGGGAGCTTGTCCTGGCCGATCTCCTTGAGGCCGGCGTTGATCTTCGTCACGGTTTCCTGCACGGCCGAAACCGTGGCGCCCTCCCGCCGGATCTTGTCAATGTGGGCGAGATAATAGTCGATCGTCCGTTTGACCAGCACGGGCCGCAGCGCCGACGGGGCCTGGCGGACGAGCGACTTGTACCAGTTGCCAAGCTCCATCAACAGGCCCGGCGGCAGGTCGCCGGGAAAGCGGGCCGCAACCGGAACGTACGTGCGATAGGCCTCGCCGACCTCCGCATTCAGCAGCCCCACGGCCCCGGCCGGATCGTCAAGAAGGCCCAGGTGAGCGTCGATAACCGACATCCGCAGCTTTGCGTCGCCGGGCTTCTGCTCGAACCGCTGATGGAGAGCCAGGACTTCCTTCATCCGGTTGGCCTGGTTGAGTTTCTCGGCCGCGGCATCCTTCTGCCGGGACTTCTGCACCGAGGCTGTCTGAACGGCCTGCTGGTAAAGCTCGACCGCCTCATCCCACTTGCCGGCCTCGGCCCGCAGGTCGCCGACGATGATCAACTGGACGATGAGGTCCTCGCCGAGGGATGCGCGGTCGGCGGATTTGGCCTGGCGCTGCAACTGACGGCAGAGTTCCAGCCGGTAGTCTTCCCAGCAGCGGCGCTGCCTGGGGGCGAGGGAATCGAGCTTCGCAAGAGTTTGCTGGACCAGGGCGTGCGTCCTGGGCAGCCTCAGACCGAAAATGCAGACCTTGTCGTAGAGGTACACCTGGAAGCCGGCGTCGTCGTCGGCCTTGGCCGCGGCGGCGGCAAGCTTTTCCGCGAAGTCGGCATCGTCGACTTTCGAGGCTGACATGTCGATGTTGATCGCATCGGGGCCGAACATCGCCTCGAAGCGCCTCTGGCAGTTTGGGTCCTTGAGCGGGTCGGCCGGCGCCGAGGCGCCTGTGGATTCGCCGCCCGACGTGGGTTGTGTCTGCTGGGCCACTGCCGCGTGGTAAACCAACAACCCCGCTAATGCCAGGATGATCACGGCATATCGTCGCTTCATAACACGGCGCTCCTTTGCCGGCCCGGCCGGCCCCGAACCGAAAGGCATTATCAGAGAATAATACCGCGCTACCCCGACGGGCAGAGGAAAAGAAACAAACCTCTTCCACGGATTTCGCTTCGCTTCACCCGTTGCTACAACCCCTCGCCCTGGCTGGGGCGAACGGGTGTCGCCGGGTTCCGTGTTCCTGGTTCCTTGTTCCGCCGTCTTCTCCTCCCGCTATGGCCTTACTCGGACGGTGCTCCATTTCTCGTAGAGTAGCGAGAACACCAGTTCTATGTCCGCGTCGGCCAGGCGAATGCAGCCCAGCGACGCCGCCTTGCCGATGCTGGCCGGATCGTTGGTGCCGTGGAGGCCGTAGCCCTCGCCTGTCCTGGTGGCGTCGTCGAGTCCCTCCATGCCGATCCAGTAGCCCATCTTGCCAAGAGGGTAGCCCGGCTGGCCCCACGCGATCGCCCTGCGCTCCTCGGCGTTTGCCGGGGGGTTCCACGGGGCGTGAACGAGCTTGTTGCCAAGCTTGAGGCGCCACAGGCCTATCGGCGTCGAGCCGTTCTTGCCCAGCCCGACCCGCAGCCGCTTCACGAACGCCGGGTCGCAGCCCTGGCGATGGAGGAATATGTCCATGTTGAAGTCGCCCTTGTCAACAATGGCGTGGAACGGGCCGCGGATGACCTTGAACGTCTGGCCCGCCCGGATGCTCTTGCCGCCGTCCATGCGGTTGATCTTCAGCAGTATCTGCGACGGCACGTGAAGGGCAAGCTTACGCTCGACCCTGACGAGCACCTCGCCCGGCAGGAACGTGTACTGGGCCGTGTACGGGTCGCCGTCGAATATCTCCCGCGAGAAGATCATCTCATCGGCCAGGGCCTCCAGCTTGGCGCGAACGGTGTTTGCCGTCGCCCCGCCCAGCGAACCGGACAGCAGGGCCTTGCTCAGCAGTGCCCGGCCCTCGGCTTTCTTTCTTTCGCCCAGGAGCTTCTCGCCGTCGGCGACCATCTTGACCGCCGCCGCGGCCGGCATGTGCTGGAGTAAGGTTATCTCGGCGTTGGCGTCGGCGGGGGCGTTGGTCGCGCCGCGGCCGGCCGGGGTGTTGGAGTCCGCTTGGCGCACGGCGCCGCCGGAACCGGCGTCCACGATATGCCCCGCCCGGCCCGGCGAGTTGGCGTCGGCGCCCGCCGGGCGGAAGTTGCCATCCGTCCGGGCGGGCGGCCAGAACTGCCAGATCAGCATGGCCGCGACTATCGCGACGGCCGAGGCGATTATCCAAAACTTGCGGGATTTTCTCGAATCGTATCTCACGTGGAACTCCATGCCTCAAAATCCGAATCTCGAATTTCTAAATCCGAAACAAACAGAAAAACTCTAAATCCAAATGCTCCAAACTCCATTGGCCGACATAATCCTCGTGAAAAACCCAGGCATCCCCTTGGAGGTTCTTATTTCGGATTTCGTGCTTTGAATTTGTTTCGGATTTCGAGATTCGGATTTCGGATTTCTCAGGGCGTCGGGCCGCCATTGTTAAAACGCAGCACTTCCTTATCGGTTACGAGAACCTTCACTGGATAGTCGTTCGGGTGGACGGGAAGTTCCCGCACCACCTGGACGGAAAACGCCAGCCCGCAGGTATGTGCGGCAAGTCCCGGCCGGGCCAGGAAGCGGTCGTAAAACCCGCCGCCCCGGCCAAGGCGATTGCCATGCCGGTCGTACGCCAGGCCCGGCACGACGATCAGGTCGATTTTCTCGACCGGCCAGGGCTCGCCGTCGGGCTCGCGCAGGCCGTTGCGGCCGGCCACCAGCTTCTGGTCCAGCGAGTGGACCGGCACGGCCACCATGTGCCGCTTGGCCCACGTCACGCGGGGCAGCAGCACCGTCTTGCCGTCCTTCCAGCCCGCCACGGCGATAGGCCGGCAGTCGACCTCGCCGGGAATCGGCGCGTAGAGCATGACTGACCGCGCCTTGGCGTACTCGTCCAGCGCCAGCAGCGACTCACAGGCCGCGATACTCAGTTGGGCCGCCATCCCGGCCGGCATCGCCGCAAGGGCCGCCTTCATCTCACCACGCAAACGATGTTTCATGACAACCTGTTACTTACCCTCTTTACCCTCTTTACCCTCTTGCTTGCCATCCCGCAAGCGGCGAGCCCATTCCAGATAGGCGGCGATGTTTTTTTCGTAGCCGCGATCCGTCGGGGTGTAATACGTGCGGTCAACGCCGAGGTAGTCCTGGTCCGGGCTGATTCCGCCGGGATGGCTGTGGCTGTACTTGTAGCCCTTGGAATACCCGTACTGCTCGGCCATTGCCGGGTGAGGGGCGTTCCGCAGGTGCTTGGGCACGGGTATGGTCCGCTGGTTTCGCACATCGGCCAGCGCGGCCTCCACGGCCAGGTACGAGGCGTTGGACTTCGGCGCGCAGGCCATGTAGACCACCGCCTGGGCAAGCGTGATCCGGCACTCGGGCATGCCGATTCGTTCGGTGATCTCGAACGCGGCGGCGGCGACGGAAATCGCACGCGGGTCGGCGTTGCCGACGTCCTCGCTGGCCAGGATCGCGATCCGCCTGGCGATGAATCGCGGGTCCTCGCCGGCCTCGAGCATTCGCGCGAGCCAGTAGACGGCCGCGTCGGGGTCGCTGCCCCGCATGGACTTTATCAGCGCGCTGGCGGCGTCGTAGTGCAGGTCGCCGGCGGCGTCGTACTGGAGGGCCTTGGCCTGGATCGACTCCTGTGCCACTGCCAGGTCGAAGATGATCGGTTCGCCCGGCCTGGCGGCGACGGCGACTCGCTGACTCAGCACGCCGACTTCCAGGGCCGTAAGGGGGCGGCGGGCGTCGCCGTCGGATATCCTGGCCAGGTGCGCGAGGGCCTCGTCAGTGGCCCGGACATTGTACTTGCCCAGCCCGCGCTCGCTGTCGGCCAGGGCCCGGGCAAGCAGCTTGATGATGTCCTCATCCGTAAGCGGCTCGAACTTGAAGACGGTCGAGCGGCTCAGCAGCGGGGAGGTGATCGAGAAGAACGGGTTTTCGGTCGTCGCGCCGATCAGCACGAGCGTGCCGTTCTCGACGTCGTTGAGCAGTGCATCCTGCTGGGCGCGGTTGAACCGGTGCAGCTCGTCGATGAACAGGGCGGTCCGCCTGCCCGTCGAGGCCAGCAGCGCCCGCGCGCCGTCGGCGATGTCGCGGACGTCCTTGACCGACGCCCTGCCGGCGTTGAGCATGTGGAACTCGTACGAGCAATGCCGGGCGATGACGCAGGCCAGAGTGGTCTTGCCGCAGCCCGGCGGGCCGTGGAAGATCAGGCTGCTGAGCCGGTCCGCCTCGAGCATCCGCCGCAGCATCTTGCCGGGGCCCAGGAACGAATCCTGCCCGACGATCTCATCGACCGTCCTGGGCCGCATCCGCACCGCCAGCGGCGCGTTGGCTGCCACGGCCGCGGCCTGCGATTCCTTGAACAGGTCCATATCCCGACAGTATACCGCCAAGACGCGGAGGGTTCAGGGATAGACAGGAAAAAGAAATGAAGTCGGAAGTCGGAAGTCTGAAGGCGGAAGTAAGAAGTAAGAAGTAAGAAGGCGGAAGGCGGAAGTCGGAAGTCGGAAGTCGGAAACAACTCCTCTTTCCCCTCTTCACTTCTGCATTCAGCATTCAGCATTCAGCATTCAGAAAGCCGGAAAGCGGGTTCCGCCGTTTCTTCTCCCGTCGCCCGGCTCCCGGCTGCCAGCTAAGGGGCCGCCCTGGGCCCAAGGCCCGAGGGGAGCCGCACAGGGACATTGTGTCG
>CAYOBS010000193.1:0-7383 GCA_964402305.1 uncultured Planctomycetaceae bacterium
CCGTCCCACCGGGCCGATCAGGAAGGTGTCGCGCAGCGAGAGGTGCTTGCGGATGTCCAGGCTCGTTGAGCCTTGCCACTGGCTTGCGTTGGCCTCACTGCCGCCGGCGGTGTAAATGTTGTCCTTTAAGTTCCCGCGCGGCCCCGTCGCGACATCAGGTCGTTTCAACGCCATGACGTTTCCCGCCACCATAAGGACGTTGTTCTGCTTTCCCCGGTGGTTGGGGCTGTTCTGGGCCTCGATGTCCGAGCCGGCGAGTTGCGTGATGTCCGCCGGTTTCCATTGCGGATTCGTCGCGGCCGGCGTCATGTCGGCAATTACGACTGTATCGGTCTGGCTGCCGTCTATTCCCTGCGTGAACCGCCCGTTATTCCAGATCGGCGCCTGCCAGGAGTAGCTGGTGTTTTCAGGCTTGCTGAAGTCCCAGTAGTACTCGCCTTCGAGGACGCCCGAGGCCTTGTCGCCGTCATCCCGCGTTGCCTTGACGTCCCGATCCACGACGCTGTTCCTGTCGAATGGGCAGCGGAACATCCCCGGCGGCTGGTCTTGTCGGACGAGCATGAACATCAGCGACGTGATGCTTCGCGGTTTGGGGTTGTTCGGGTCGTCGTGCGTGCCGTTGGGGTCCACGTTGCGGTTGGTCCCGACCGGCGTTGTGTCCCACGCGGTTATCTTGTCATACAGCCACGGCCAGGCCCCGTCGTTTGCGGACTTGTACAGCGTGATCGCGCAGTTGATGCTTCGCAGGTTCGACATGCAAACGGTCCGGTTGGTCAACTCCTGGGCCCGTTTCAGTACCCCTACCGTCAATATGGCGGCAAGAGTTGCAAGCCCCGCGACCACGATCACAGCCGCGACGATGATCTGCCAAAGTGCGATTCCAGGTCTGTCGTGCATGACGAATCTCCCTTGTTATAGATGCCTTTCAGGCCCCGTTGGCCCCGTTGCTTTGCCGCTTCGGTCGTAAACAGATTATAAGCACATCCCCGGTGGCCGGCAACCTTCACCGCACAATCGGCGGAAAGTCGTCCTGTTGGCGGAAAGTCGCCTGCGGCGGAAAGTCGCCCGCGGCGGAAAGTCGTCTTGTCGGCGGGCCTGCGGGTCGTTACAATAAGGGTGTGCTGAAAAACTAAGATTGTCAGCGATTCCCGTGCGGCCGGGACGGATTCATACGTAAAGGAAGCACAGGGATTAACAGTTTTTCTGTATTTTGGTTGTCACGTGCGCGGCCAGGCGGCGTTATGCATCTGGAGACGTGCGTGGTGTGTTTTTGCGCAGGCAGTGTTGTAGAGGCATGAAGATGGCCAAGACCGACATCTTCGCGGCGACGGTGGAGCATTTCCTGGGGCCTATCATGCCCTTCATGGGAGACCCCACCGTCTCCGAGATCATGGTAAACGCCCCCGACGAGATCTACGTTGAGAAGGCCGGGCGGCTTGTGCGCACGGAGGCGAAGTTCGAGGATGCCGGCGCACTGATGGCGGCGGTCAATAACGTCTTGCAGTACACCGGCAAGCGTCTGACTTCTGATAATCCGCTGATCGATTCCCGCCTGCCCGACGGCAGCCGCGTACACGTCATACTTCACCCGCTGAGCCGGCGCGGCACGATCATGACCATCCGCAAGTTCGCCAAGGTCATGTTCTCCGCCGATCACCTCGTGGAGGTCGGCTCGTGGACGCCCGAGGCGCGGGAGTATCTGGAAGTCTGCGTCCAGGCCGAGAAGAACATACTCGTCGCCGGCGGCACATCCAGCGGCAAGACGTGCCTGCTCAACGTGCTGAGCGGTTTCATTCCGGCCCACCAGCGGATCGTCGTGATCGAGGACTCGGCCGAGCTCGAACTCCAGCAGGACCACGTGATTTCCCTTGAGAGCCGCCCTGCCGACCGGTGGGGCCGCGGCGAGGTGGGCATCACCCAGTTGTTCCGCTCGTCATTGCGGCTGCGGCCCGACCGGATCATCATCGGCGAGTGCCGCGGCGGCGAGGCGCTGGACATCGTCCAGGCGATGACGTCCGGCCACGCCGGCAGCATGAGCACGCTTCACGCGAACATGGCGATGGATGCGTTGAATCGCCTGGAGACCCTGGCGATGATGGCCAAGCTGGAGTTGCCGCTTTACGCCCTGCGTGCCCAGATAGCCTCGGCCATCGACGTGATCATCCAGGTCACGCGGTTCCCTGACGGCCGGCGGGGCCTGACGGAGATCGCCGAGGTGCTGCCGTTGTCTGACGACGGTCATTATCGGTTGCAGGACATGTTCACCTACCAGCTCGGCGACGATGAGGCCGGGCGGGCGGGGATAGGCCGGCTTGTCTGGAGCGGCAGGAAGTCTATCTACCGCTTCGAGCCGAAGATGCGGATACTGCGCGGCCTATGGAACCTCACGAAAGCGATTTTCCAAGCCGATATAAAGGATCAGGACCAGGCATGATGCGTGCATTTGGGAACATCCTGCGCCGGCTTTGGGCGGACCAGCGTGGCCAGACCACGATCGAGTACGCCCTTTTGCTCGCCGTGATCGGATTGCCGGCCGTCGGGGCGTTCGGTTTGATGGTGGCGATCCTGGCGGAACACTATAAGATGGTAACGTTCCTGGAGTTGTTGCCGTTTCCGTGATAGGCCAGCGCGGACGGCTTAAAATCAGGCTTCTGGCCCTTTTGAGGTGCGCACATGTTGAAATGGATCAGCCGGAAGGTGCAGGCGCTGCATACGGATGAGCAGGGCGCCGACATGGTGGAATACGTCCTGATCGTCGCGGCGGTGGCCTTGCCGCTGCTCGCGGTGATCATCTGGTTCTGGAAGGACATAAGCATCTGGCTCAACGAGGCGTGGGTGAAGATCCGCGGCGGCGGCGGCGACACGGACCCCGGCGACATTCAGCACAACAACTAGGCCCGCGTGTTTTCCGGCGGACCAGGCTGCATGTGCCTGGCTGGATGGACAGTAGACCAATAGCGGAGGCAGCATGCCGCCCCAGAATTCGGATTGCTGGCTTTTTGCAATGCAGCACTGGGCCTACTGCGTTCTGGCCGTCGTGCTGGCGGCGGGTTCGTACACGGATGTGCGATACGGGAAGATCTACAACTGGATCACGTATCCTGGCGTGCTGATCGCTCTGGCGGGCCACGCTATCGTCGGCGGCCTGGCCGGCGGGCACGATCCGTGGCGGATAGGTCTGGCCGGCTCGGCCGCAGGCTTGGCGGTGGGTTATCTGCCGCTGATGCTGGCGTTTCTTGCCGGCGGGATCGGCGGCGGAGACGCCAAGCTGATGGGCGCCGTCGGGGCGCTGACAGGCTGGCAGTTTACGCTCGCGGCCATGATGTATGGCTTTGCCGTGGCGGCCGTCATGGCGATTGTGGTCATGCTCGCCAAGAGGATCACACGCCGGACGCTGCGGCGGATGTGGTGGTCGCTGGTACTGTTGGTAAAGGCGCGGCAGGCGACGGACCCGGCCACGCCCGAGAGCCCGAAGATACCCTTCGGGCTGGCGTTGTGCATCGGATCGGGCATCGCGCTTATCGAGGTGCTCGTCCGAGGGCCTGTGGCAAGCAAACTCCTTATGGGGTTCTGAGCCATGAGCGGACAAGGCGAAAAACAAGACCGCGTCCGGCCAGGCCGATGGCAGCTTGTCGCGGCGTGCTGCGCGGCGTTGGCGGCAGGGGCCGCGGTGTTATGCTGGCCTCTGGTCGTGCCGGTGGGGCCCCGGTCGCACTGGCTGCTCCAGGCGGCGGCCAGCAGGATGTTCATCGTCTGTGCGGCGGTGATGCTTGTCTGTGCCGTGCTTTTCACGGCTGTGGGGTCGATGCTCTGGCGTGCGGGCCGGCCCTACAGGACCGCCGGGCGAGGCCAGCAGGGCGTGGCGATTATCGAGTTCGCCCTGGCCCTTCCGTTCCTGCTGATGTTGGGGCTGCTGATGGCCCAGGCGTCGCTGCTGATGGTCGGCAACGTCTGCGTGCATTACGCGGCCTTTTGCGCCACGCGGACGGCGATAGTCGTGATTCCGCAGGACTGCGGCGCGGGCGAGCCGCGAAACTTCATTCTCGACAGCGATGACGCCACGAGCAAGAAGTACCGGGTGAAGCTTTCAGCCGTCACGGCGCTGCTGCCGGTTTCGTGCGACAGCGATGACGTCATAGCGGCCGGGGAGGGCGGCGCCGCGTATGTAAACGGCGTGACGCGATTCCTGTCGCTCCAGGGCGTCGAGAAGCCGGCGTGGGTTGACGATCGGCTGTCGCGGAAGATGGCCTACGCGGCCGGGCACACCGAGGTGACGGTAGATGCTCCGCAGCCGCGCAACGACGACAAGAACGGTTTCTTCCAGGAGAACGAGGATGTTCACGTGACGGTTCGTCACACGTTCTACCTGTCGGTGCCGACGGCGGCGCGGATATTCGGGCTGTTTCCCGGCGGGGTCGAGCTTGGCTTCGGCCAGAACGAGTACGGCACGGGTATCGTCGCCTCTTACGCGCTGCCCAACGAGGGCGTGCAGGATTACGTTGACATAGAGACGTTCCCCCAGGATGCGAAGTAATCTTTCAGTCAAGGATAGATGGTGACAGAACAGACGAAATCCGACGGAGTCGGGCTTGCCAAGGGCGTGAAGGTCGGCAAATACGAGATTGTCGAGCGGATCGGCATGGGCGGCCAGGCCATAGTCTACAAGGCCTACGACGCCCTGCTGGACCGCCACGTCGCGCTCAAGCAGATTTCCTCGCACCTGGCGGGTGATCCGAAGTTCATGGATCGTTTCCGCAAGGAGGCGCAGATCCTGGCCCGGCTTGGCAACGAGCAGGAGTCGATCGTCACGATCCACGAGTTGATCGAGGATGAGCGGGGCCTGTTCATCGTCATGGAGTACCTTGCGGGCGCGAGCCTGGAGAAGGTTCTGGAGGACACCAAGGGCCCGACGGAGCCCAAGGCGACGCTCCAGATCATCTGGCGCCTGGCGGCGGCACTGCACGCGGTTCACAGCGCGGGGGTCATTCACAGGGACCTCAAGCCCTCGAACATTATTATCGGCGACGGTCTGCGGCCGAAGATCACGGACTTCGGCGTGGCGGCGATGTCGGGCGACGCGTCGATGGCGCTGGGGACGACCAAGTACATGGCCCCGGAGCTTTACGGCGACCTTCACAAGGTCGATGGGCGGGTTGACATGTACTCGCTGGGCTTCATCGCCTACGAGATGCTGGGGGGCCGGCCCAAGTTCAACGAGATATTCGCCGAGATCATCCGCGACAAGCACGGCGAGCAGTTGCGGTGGATGAAGTGGCACGGCAACACGTCGGTTGCGGCCCCGCTGCTCTGCGAGGTGAACCCGTCCGTGCCGGAGCCGCTCTCGGAGATCGTGGCCAAGATGATGGCCAAGGACCCCGACAAGCGGTTCCGCAGCATGGAAGAGCTTGGCCGGACTATCAAGACGGCGTTCTCTCCCCGCGCCAAGCCGGCGTCGGCCAAGGCGTCGGCCAGGCCGAAGGGGCGGCGTGCCGCGGCGGCCGCGGCGCAGGGGCGGCCCCGCCCGGTCATGACGGCCGACGACAGCGGCATGGGGTTCGTGCCGCCGCCGGATGCCGGGGATGAGTTGGTGGTTTCAGCCGAGCCGCGGGGCGCGGCCACGGCGCCGCTTCCCAGCCGGCGGCTTGGCCGCAAGGTCCTGCTGTTCTTCGTGCTTCCGGTGCTGCTGCTGGGGCTTATCGGCGGCGGCGGGGTTCTCGTGTACAAGGCCGTGGTGGCCAGGGACGTGGCTAGAGCCGAGCGAGAGGTCATACGCGGAAAATATTCCGCGGGCGTCGCGGCCATGGTCGCGGGGATAGGCACGGGCACGAAGCCGTTTGATGGCGCGAAGTTCGCCTCGGCCATCAAGGACTTCCAGGAGTTGACCACGAAGTACCCCGGCAGCGTGGAGAGCCGCGAGGCCTCGGTGTTCTTGCCGCTGTGCGAGGGCTACCTTGCGATACTGGCGGGCAACTGGGATGTGGCGGTCGCCAAGGCGGACGCCGCCGGCCAGGCCAACAAGAAATTGCAGACCGAGGGCGGAATCCCTCACGATTGGACCGTCAGCGCCGCCAACCGCGTAAAGATCCTCCGCGACGAGCGCCTGGCGACCCAGTCCTACCGCCAGGCCGAGGCCTCGGCCCGGGCGCGGTTCGACCGCCGCGACTACGCGGGGGCCAGGCAGGCGATGCATGACGAACTGACGGGCGTTGCCCTTACGCCGCAACTGGAGGCCGAAAAGGCCAAGTTCCTCCAGTTGATCGACGAGACGGAGTTCCGCAACCTGGTCCAGGCCCAGATCCAGAAGGCTGAAAGCCTCGTCCAGCAGAACAAGTTCTCCGATGCCGAGAAATGCTACGAGGGCGTGCTGGACATGCTGCACAGCGCGCAGGCGTCGGCGCTGCCGAGCGATGAGATCAAGGGCTACGAGCAGAAGATATCCGACGCGTTGAAGAAGATCACGGGCAGCCGCACACTCAACGAGGCGCTGGAGGCGGTCGAGAAGGCCCGCGCCAGCGGTGACAAGCGGCTGCTGATTCAGGCGCTGCGAAGGCTCGACAGGATTCAGCCGAGCCAGAAGAACAAGGACGAGATACTGTCGCTCCAGTCGGAGGTGGAGCTTGATGAAGGCCGCAAGTGCAAGGCGGTGAACGACATAGACGGTGCCCGCAGGCATTTCGAGACGTCGCTGAAGTACAAGGATAACCCCGAAGCCAGGGCCGAGTTGACGATGATGGCCCAGGCCAAGCAGCGTGCGGACATAATCGCCGCCGGCAACAAGTATTTTGTGGACGGCAAGTGGGCCAATGCCCTGGCCGAGTTCGAGAAGGCCGCCCAGATGGGCCTGGACGACACGCTGAAGGCTCAGATAGCCGAATGCAAGTTCCAGATCACCTTAGCCGAGGCTCACAAGCTGCGGCTGGAGAAGCGTTACGCGGAGGCCCTGGCCCAGTACGAGAAGGCCAAGGCGATGAAGCCCTCGGCGGCGGCGCCGATCAACTCCTACGAGGAGCTTATGGTGGCCGACCAGCAGTACACCAAGCTGATGACTGACGGCAAAGAGGCCCTCAAGAAGAACCAGTGGGCCAAGGCCCGCGCGATCTTCGAAGAGGCGGGCAAGATTCGCGACACCGCCGAGGTGAAGGAAGCGATCGCCGATACGCGATACGGCGAGAACCTCGCCAGGGGCATCGAGGCCTATGAACAGAAGAATTTCAAGCTGGCGCTTAGCTATTTCAAGCTCGCCCAGACCTTCAAGAACACCCCGGAAGTGCAGCAATGGATCATCAAGGCGGAGCAGGCAGACAAGGCGGCCAGCTCGGGTTGACGCCGCCGGATCGAAAGGACGGTGCGATATGGACGGCCGATCGGTTGACATCAGAGCAC
>CAYOBS010000194.1:0-7335 GCA_964402305.1 uncultured Planctomycetaceae bacterium
GCGGCTCTATGCCCGACGCCTTCAGATGGGCAATGATCTGCCGCACGGCGGCGGCGGCGTCGAGGAGCTTCATCCGAGGCGGCAGGGCCGCGTTGGCGTCACAATTGCGGCCCTCGAAATCGGCCATCCAATCGCCGACGCGGAACAAGGCCGTCTTGTCCCCGGCCGCGGCCTTGCGGAAGAACTCCGCCACGGCGATGCGTTCGAATTGCGGGTGGTATAGCACGGCCGCGGCGTAGCGCTGAGGACCGTATTGGAGGCCGCCATCTTCGGCGAGCTTAAGGTTCCCGAGGGCGATTTCGCTGCTGGGAATCAGGTCCGCATAGAAACCCTCCGCCCACAGGCCATTGCTGACTTCAAGCCCCACGTCGGCGAAGCCTTTGCCCGACCAGTTCAGTGCATCGGGATGGCCGAAAACCACCGCCACGGGACAATCAATGGGAGCAGTGGAGATGAAGTTGAGAAGGCCGATGCGCGCGGCCGCCTGCAAGACGCGGGACTCCGCCAGCGACCAGGGATTGGATGCCCAAGGCCCCGGAAACTGGGGATGGAAGTTCATCCGGCCGCCGCCCAGCACATGCCGCCAGACATCTTCCTCATAGGGTTTCAACGAGCGGTCGTAATACATGTTGTACCAGAGCGGGCTGTGCCACTTCTTGGCCAGCGCCGTGCGGGCGCAAAACGGCGTCGCCTCGTCCGTCTGCGCCATATCCCGCTGACAGGCCCACCAATCCAGGCCGTTCTTGAAGGCCTCGTTCGCATTCGGGTAGGCGTACCACGTCGGATGCGTGGCCGACATGGCCTTGGGGCCAAAGACTTCCTTTACGGCACGGTAGAAGGCGGTCTCCACCTCGGCGTTGCGCTGCCAGTTCATCTCCATGTAATGGTTAATCGCGGCAGACCGCTCGCCCTGTCGCCCCTTTTCACCTTTGCACATCAGCAACAGGTCGCGGTCGAGAGCGCGGCCTGGCCTGCGTGTCGCGTATGCCTCGGCCATGGACCGCGAGAAATAGAGGTCATCCGTGCGCGGGCCAAACCGGCCGGGAAATCCCCATTCGTCCTTGCAGGCCCCCGCCAGCGGAACATCGGCATACTGTCGGAGTATGTTCCGCTCGAACTCTATCAGGTGCGGCGCGAACGCATCCGGCGTAAAGAGCGTGAATGCCGCCAGAATGCAGGCGGTGCGCCCGCGGTCTTCGGCCGTGCAGGGGATCGCCACGCGCACGCCCTTCGCGTCGGCCTGGGCCACCTTGCATCGGCCGGTGATATCTTGGACGGTATCCGGCTCGACGCCTTGCTCGCCGGCAACGTATGAATACACTCGCAGCACGCGTGCCGACACGGAGTCGTACGGCCGCGCCCGGAACGTATAATGGTCGCCCAGGTTGATCGGCTCGATGGACAGACTCGCCTCGCCCGCCTCGACCAGGGCGACCTCTCGCAGGCGAACGATCTCCTGCAACTCGTCGGGGTGTTTATTCTGGAATGCCTGCCGAGCCAATCGCACATCCAGGTCCATCACGATGGCCATGTCATGCGCACGGGCGTACTCCGCCGCCAGCTTTATCTGATCATGAACCTTGGGATCCGTCACCTCCACGTTGGCACGAATGCTCGTGGTCAGCAGGCCAAAGGCCGAGTATTTCTCAGCCTTGTCAATGAAGTCCCGGTAGCCTTCCGGCGCCAATTCCCGGGTCGTCCAAAACCAGCAGCCGATGCCCGGCCAGGATTCCTTGATGGCGTTTCGCTCCTGACCGGGCAACTCAACGGCAAGCCGGCGGAGTGGCGCCTCGCCCTCGGCGGCGGAAGCGGCCGGGATGCAGGACAGCATCGCGGCGACAACAGAGATACAGGCCGCAATGCGGCGGGTGGTGCGGTCTTTCATTTGAGGTTCTTCTCACGCTAGTTGACACACAACAAGGCTGCACAAAGGAAAGAAAAAGGCTATCAAACCTTGCCTGCATGGGCTTCGAGTGAACTCGCAAGACACGGCGCACGCCGGCATCCGCGTTCAGTATAGCGGCCCGCTTGCGCCCTCGTCGAGCGCGAATGACACGCCAAAACGATGCGGCGCCGGCGGACCTCGCGATGATTGATGTTATGCCCGCCCCGTCTGGGCCGCGCCGGGTCAGATTTCCTGTCGGTGGTCGGCAGGGCGCCTTGTACAGAGAGAGAGTCCGCCTGATAATGCAGCCATGGACTAACCCTTACTGAAGGTAGCTGACCAGGAACATGAATATGCCCACATCAAGACGCTTATTCCTGCGGAATGCCGGCCTGGGTTCGCTCGGCGCGCTTGCGGCCGGGGGATTGCTCAATGCCGCCCCAACTGAAAAGCCCGACGAGAAGATCCTCGGCGCTTCCGGCGTAAAGACTACGGATCGCCCCAAGGGAGTCTGGGCGCCCATCTCCGACCGGAAAATCCGCGTGGGAATCGTGGGCTTCGGCGTTTGCCAGTTCGGCGCGGCGTTCGGGTTCCAGGACCACCCTAACGTAACGGTTGCGGCCGTGAGCGACCTGATCCCGGAGAGGTGTCAGCAGTTGGCCAAAGCCTGCCGGTGCGACAAGACGTACCCATCGCTGGAAGAACTGGTCAAGGACGACACGATTGAAGCGGTCTTTGTGGCGACCGACGCCCCTAACCACGCCAAGCACTGCATCGACGTCCTCAAGCACGGCAAACACGTTGCCTGCGCGGTTCCGGCCGTGTGGGGCTCGATCGAGGATGCCGAAAAGCTGCTGGCGGCGGTCAAGGCCAGCGGGCTCAAATACATGATGATGGAGACATCCGCCTTCCACGAAGACTGCCATGCCATGCGGCAGATCCATTGCGCTGGCGGGTTCGGCAAGCTCATATACGCCGAAGGCGAGTACTTTCACCACTGCCCGCAGCCGATTCCGTCATTCCGCGATTGGCGGGTCGGGCTTCCACCGCAATGGTATCCCACGCACTCGAACGCCTACTATGTCTGCGTGACCGGCGGCAGCTTCACCGACGTGACGTGCCTGGGAATGCCCAGCGTCATCAAGCACCTTCAGCCGGAGAACAACCGCTACAAGAACCCATTCGGCACCGAAGTGGCATTGCTGCGGACCAGCGAGGGCGGGATGGCCCGGATGGTCGTAAGTTGGGACAGCCATGAACCCGGCGACGAGGCGGGCCGCGTGCGAGGCCAGCGCGGATCGATGTGGGGAATGAGGTACACGGGCGATGAGAGGAAACTGCCCGATCTCGCCCGTCCGCCCCTGCCGCCGAAGGTCGCCACCGGCGGGCACGGCGGGGCGCACGGCAACCTGACCGAGGAGTTCATCTCGGCCATCCTCGAGGACCGCAAGCCCCTGGTGGACATAGTGCTGGCATTGAACATGACCGTCGCCGGCATCGTGGCGCATCAGTCAGCCATCAAGGACGGCGAGCGCATGAAAATACCGCAGTTCACCTGATCCCGTGAACGCTGACGGCAAGCCACAGGGCGACGAAGGCAAGTACGAGCGTTTTCTTCGTGATTGTCGTCATGCTACGGATTCGGCGCCACCGGCGCCAGGTCCATCGCCGACCCGTCTAGTTCCAGTTTCACAAGTGTGTCGATCTTCTGGCGGTCGCCGGCCGGGACCGTGATGACCACGCCCTGTTCGGTCTGCTTCACATCAACCTTGCCGCCGGTCAGCAGCGAACTGCCGGTGATCTTCCTGGTAAGGTTGTGCAGCGTGATCGAATTGCCGGGCCAGCGCAGGATGTGAAGATAGACGACGTTTCCCTTGCGCGTGCTGGCGATGTCCTTGCTGGGCTTCCATGGCCCGCCGCGCGTGCCATAGATGCTTTCGCCGTATTTCCCGCGCCATGCGCCCATTTCCTTGAGCCGCGCCGCCTGATCCGGCTCGATCTCGCCGGTGGACATCGGGCCGACGTTGAACAACAGGTTGCCGTCGCCCCCCGCCGTCATGATCAGCGTCTGCATGCATTGCTCGAGCGACTTGATCCGGTCGTTGGGCTTCCATGACCACTGGGTGCCGATGGTCATGCACGTCTCCCAAGGCCGATCCATGTTGAAGCCGCCTATCTCCTGTTCCGGCGTGTCGTAGTCGCCGCCGGCGCCAGTGCGGTTGTTGACGATGATGTTCGGCTGGAGCTTGCGAACCATCCGGATGGTCGCGAGCCCACGCTCTTTCCCGTACATGGCCGGCACGTCATTCCACATGGTGATGAGCGGGCCGTATTTCGTGATCAGTTCGGTAATCTGGTTTTGCAGATACTTCTCGTAGGCATCGAGGTTGGAGGTTTCCCGCTTGACCTGGCCGCCGGGGCTGGTGACCGGCCAGTCCTTGTTGTACCAGTCGGTGACCGAGTAATACGTGCCGAATGCGATGCCCTGTTTCTTGCAGGCGTCCGAAAGCTCCTTGACCACGTCGCGCTTGAAAGGCGAGTTCATGATGTTGTAGTCGGTGTACTTGGTGTCCCACAGGCAGAAGCCGTCGTGGTGCTTGGTCGTCAGCACGATGTACTTCATCCCCGCCGCCTTGGCGACGCCGACCCATTCGTCCGCGTTGAACTTCGTCGGGTCGAACTTCTTGTAGAGGTTGTCGTACTCGTCTATCGGGGTTGGCTTGCCGCGCGACCAACCGATTTCGTGCCCGGTCAGACTGACCGGCCCCCAGTGAATGAACATCCCGAAGCGAAGGTCCCGCCAGTGCGCCAGCGCCGCCGTGTCAGGCTTCAAATAGTCCTGCCCCTGCGCGGCGACGGCGAACAAGGCGATCACGCCCATCATCATTTGACACTTGGTTCCCATTTGTTCACTGCTCCTTTCGACACGATGTTCCGGTCACTTTTTTGGCCTTCTTGCGCGTTTCGGACGGGCATTGCCACCAGCGTCGGCGCTGTCCGTCGCCCCGGCGGGCAGGCGGATTTCTCGACCAGCCTCTCAGCCGTTGAGCGTCCAGCCCTTGCGATACTCCCGCCTGAGCAGCTCATTGGCCTTGGCGTTGTTGGCGACCTTGCCGGCGGCGCCGTCGTACTGAATCTTCTCGCCGACTCGGTAGGCCACCAGGCCCAGGAGCATCTGCTCGATCATTGTCCCGCCGTAATCAAAGTTGCAGGAGGTCTTCAGGTCGCCTTTGCAGGCCTTGATCCATTCCTGCTGGAAGTTGCCCACCGGCGGGAGCACCTTGTTCTTAGGCCGGGGCTTGTAGTAGGTCATGTCCGCCCCGCCGCCCCAAGGCAGCAGCACGCGGGAGTCGAAGTCGGCCACCAGGATGCCCTTGGAGCCCTTGAACATCACGCCGTGGTCGATCTTCCTGAGGTCGACGTACCGGCTGGGCGACTTCGGCATGGCCCCGCCCTGGTACCACGAGACCGTGATGGCCGGGCGCCAGTCGTTGGCGGGGTGCTCGAATTTCATCGTCAACTCGACGGGCGTGACCTCCGGGTTGAACTTCTCGCCCGTGCCCTCCGCCGAGGTCGGCAGGCCGGCGTCGATGGCGTCCCAGGCCAAGTCCATGGTGTGGCTGCCCATATCGCCGATCTGGCCGCTGCCAAAGTCCCAGTACATGTTCCACTGAAGGCAGTTGGCGCCTGGCCCGCCGCTGAAGTAGCCGGGGTTGTACGGGTGCTCGGGCGACGGCCCAAGCCACAGGTCATAGTGCAGCGTCTTGGGCGGCTCGCCCTGGGCCGGCAGGTAGCCGGGCTTGCGGATCTGGCGGTCGCCCCAGGCGAAGGCGGCGCTGAGATCGCCGATCGCCCCGTCGCGGACCAGCTCGCGGACCCGGTTGAAGTTCTCGATCTCGTGGCGCTGCGTGCCCACCTGGGTCGCCAGTTTTTTCTTGTTCTTCAGGTAGGTCGCCCGCACCACGCGGGCCTCTTGGACGCTGTTGGCCAGCGGCTTCTCGCAGTAGACGTGCAGGCCGCGGTTCATCGCCCAGTTGGCGACGAACGCGTGCGTGAAGTCCGTGGTGCAGCAGATCACCGCGTCCAGGCCTTTCTGGTCGAGGCACTTTCGCCAGTCGACGTACTTCTCGGCCTTGGGGAACCGCTGGGCGCCGAAGGCCAGGTGGTTCTCATCCACGTCGCACAGGGCCACGACATTCTCGCTGGAGATCGTGTCGAAGTGGGCGTCGGCGCGGCCCCACGTGCCGATCATGGCGACGTTCAGCTTGTTGCTCGGGGCGTTGGCACCGGACAACACCCCGCTGGGCAGGATGATCAGCCCCGCCCCCGCAACCGCAGCGGACTTGAGGAAATCGCGTCTTCTCACGCTCTTGTTCTTCTTTGGCTTTGTTGACATGGGTCTATCGAACTCCTTTCGCTGGTCGCCTTGGTTCATGAGCATTAAACCCGATTTGTCAAATGAGGTTCCTCACCCCTCCAACGTCAGCACGACGATCGTGTCGAGTGCCTGGCGATCCGCCTTGGGCACCGATATCTCGATTGCCTGGTCCGTCTGTTTCACGGTGGCCAAGCCGCCGGTCAGGACGCTGCTGCCGGCGATCTTCTGCTTGATCGCGGGCAGTTTCACGGTATCGAGGCTGGCATCGAGGATGTGGACGTAGACGATGTTGCCCTTATGCGTGGCGGCGCCCCACTTGCCGGGCTTGAACGGGCCGCCGCGAGTGCCGTAGATGCTCGCGCCGCACTTGGCCAGCCAGTCGCCGATCTGCTTGAGCACCTCGGCCTGCCGCGGCTCGATCTCGCCTGTGGGCATGGGGCCGACGTTGAGCAGCAGATTGCCGTCGCCGCCGGCGCAGCGAACGAGAATGTCAACGCACTGCTTCAACGACTTGATCTGGTCGTTGGGCTTCCACGCCCACTGCGTACACAGGGTCATGCACGTTTCCCACGGCGTCTGATCGTCGAATCCGCCGACGCGTTGTTCGGGCGTGGCGAAATCGGCCTGTGGCCCCACCGCCTGCCGCTCGTAGTCGCCGCCAGCGCCCATATCGAGGCGGTTGCTGATGAGAATCTTCGGTTGCAGTTCGCGGACCAGGCGGTACGTGTTCGGCTGGTCCCACGACGGGGCGCGGCCGTCGGTGTCGAACCAAAGCACGTCGATCCGCCCGTAGTTGCCGAGCAGTTCGCGCAAACGGTTCTGCATCCGGCCCACGTATTGGGCGTTCCGCGCGGTGCGGCAATCCGGGTCGCGCCAATCCATGGGCGAGTAGTACCATCCGATGCGCATCCCCGCGTCGTGGGCGGCTTTGGCCAACTCGCCGCACACGTCGCGCCCAAAGGGCGTGTTGCCGATGTGGTAGTCGATCGTCTTTGTTGGCCAGAGACAGAAGCCGTCGCAGTGCTTGGCCGTCAACACCATGTACTTCATGCCGGCCGACTGCGCCAGACCG
>CAYOBS010000195.1:0-3192 GCA_964402305.1 uncultured Planctomycetaceae bacterium
TGGCCGTGCCGGCGACCTTGAAGTCCATGTCGCCGTGGAAGTCCTCCTCGCCGATGATGTCGGTCAGCAGGGCATACTCGTCGCCGTCGCTGACCATGCCGATGCTTATCCCGGCCACGGGGCTCTTGATCGGCACGCCGGCGTCCATCATCGACAGTGTCGCGCCGCAGACGGTCGCCATCGACGTCGAGCCGTTGGAATCGAGCATGTCGGCCACGATGCGGACGGTGTAGGGGAAGACCTCGATGTCCGGCATGACCGGCTCGATGCTCTTTTCAGCCAGGGCGCCGTGGCCTATGTCGCGCCGGCCCGGGCCGCGGATCGGACGGATCTCGCCGACGCAGAAGGGCGGGAAATTGTAGTGCAGCATGAACTTCTTCTTGTACTCGTCCAGAAGCCCGTCGATTATCTGCTCGTCGCGCGGGGTTCCCAGCGTGGTTGACACCAGGGCCTGCGTCTCGCCGCGGCTGAACAGGGCCGAGCCGTGCGCGCGGGGCAGCATGCCGAGGGTCATGTTCAGCGGGCGGACCTGCTCCATGCCGCGCCCGTCGGGGCGCTTGCCTTGCAGGATGAGCCGGCGCTGGATCTTGCCCTCGGCGCAGTAGTAGGCCTCCTTGATCTGCCAGGGCGTGTACTTGGGCTTCTCCACGTCCTCGGGGCAATACTCGGCAAGCACATCCTTGCGGACGGCGTTCATCGCCTCGCCGCGCTCGACCTTGCCGGTGGTCTGCTTGGCCTGGCGCATCCTGTCGCCGTACTTGGCGATGATCTCGCCGATCACCTCCTGGGGCACTTGCTTCGGCTCATACGGCAGCGGCTTGGGCTGGACCTTGGCGACAAGCTCGTTGATCGCCTCGATCACCTGCTTGCAGGCCTCGAATCCGGCCTCGATGGCCCCGGCGACGATGTCCTCGGCGACTTCCTTGCCCTCGAACTCGAACATGTTCGGGGCTTCGGCGGTCCCAGCCAGCAGGAGCAGCATGTTGCTCTTGGCCAGGTCGTCGTAGGTCGGGTTGATCTTGTACTGCCCGTCGACATAGCCGACCTTGGCGGCCCCGACGGGGCCCTGGAACGGCGCGCCGCTGATGGCCAGGCAGGCCGACGAGCCGATGATCGCCAGGAGGTCCGGGTCGTTCTGGTTGTCCGTCGAGAGGACCATGCACTGGAGCTGGACCTCGTTCATGTAGTCCTTGGGGAACAGCGGCCTCAGCGGGCGGTCAATCATCCGGCAGGTCAGGATTTCCTTCGTCGAGGGCCTGCCCTCACGCTTGAAAAAGCCGCCGGGGATTTTCCCGGCCGCGGACTGATTCTCGCGATAGTCGACGTAAAGCGGGAAGAAGTCCAGCTCTCGCGTCGGGGCCGCGCAAAGAACGGTTGCCAGCACGACGGTGTCGCCGTACTGCACCCAGACCGCGCCGCTTGCCTGCCTGGCTACCACGCCGGTCTCGAGGATAAGTGTTCGTCCGGCGATCTCTTTTTCTACTCTTATTGCCATTTCCATTCGTTCCTTTCGGGAAGCTTTCAGCTTTTGTTCAGGACGTTGCGGCCAGGACGGCGCGACTCGACGGCCGACCGCAAATACGCATCGATACTCCGGGCCGGGCCGGGCGATCCCGGCGCGCCGGGACACTATCGCGGGGCGTCGATCATTCGATCAGAGGGTTCCAACCCAATGGCGCCCCTTGAAGCCGCCGCGGCCGGCGCCTGGCGGCTATTTCCGCAGGCCCAGCTTGGTGATGATCTGGCGGTAGCGGTCCGGGACGGTGTTGGACAGGTACTTGAGAAGACTGTTCCTCTTGCCAACCATCTTGAGCAGCCCCCGGCGGGAGGAGTGGTCCTTCTGGTGAGTCTTGAGATGGCCGGAGAGGTGGTTGATCCGAGCTGTCAGCAGCGAAATCTGCACCTCCGCCGACCCGGTGTCGCCTTCGTGAACGCGATTCTCTTGGACGATCTGATTCTTCGCTTCTTGTGTGATGCTCATAATCTTGAACGCGCATGGACGCCGCCAGGCCATCTGCCCACTGAGCGACGAACCAACCCTTTCTGCTTTTCCTTTAGCCGCTTTTTCCTTTTACCTTCACTGTCCGCTTGTCTTTATCGTGGCACTTGTACCCGCCCGCGCTCGTAAAGGCAAGCCATTTCGCGGGAACATCCCGGCCAGGTTGGCGACCTTTCTTTCCGGCGGCACTTGCTTTGCCCTCTGTCAGGCCAATTTACAGGGCTTTATTGCGGATCTCGTCCCGGCGTGCCGGGAGCGGATTGCGGATTGTCCGAGCGAATATCTTGCGGGAAAGGAATCCGCCGTTGGTCATCTCCCGGTCATCCGTTAGTCAAAAGCTTCTTGACCGACTCCAGCAGCCGCTCCATGCGGAAGGGCTTGTTGAGGTACACGTCCACGCCGAGGCTCTCGGCGTAGACCTTGTGCCTGGCGCCCTGGTTGCCGGTGATCATTATCATCCGCGGCGGGTCAGATCGCTTCTTGCCGCGTTTGAGCTTTTCCATGACCAGAAAGCCGCTGCGCCCGGGCAACATCATGTCCAGGACCACAAGGTCCGGGTTGTGCTTGCCGGCCTCGGTCAACGCGTCGTTGCCGTTAAGCGCCGTCACTATCCGCGGACCCATGTCCGAAAGGGCCGCGGTCATCGCCGCCAGAATGTCGCGATCATCGTCGACAAGAAGAATCGTTTTGCCTTCCAACTCTCCGGGCATATTACTGCTCCTCTCTGCCCTCTACTACCAGGCGCCGATGGGTGTTAAGCCCCGTCATTATAGGGCAGATGCGGCGGCATGTCAATAATCATGATGATAGACCGGAAATGCCAAATGCTAAATGCTAAAGGCTAAATGCCATGAATGCCAGAGAATGCCATGAATGCCAGAGAATGCCAGAGAAGGCCCAATGCTAAACAATAACTGCCGAATTCCTAAAGGATTCGAGTGCCGGCATGTCCGGCTAGGGTGCGCAATCTATGCCTCTTGCCCCGCATTTCCGCAGGAGTAAGCCAGGCGCAACGCATATCGAAGGCGTGGTTACCTGGTCTCTGTGCGGCTTGCCAAACCATCCCATCCAATGATCTTCGACAGGTTCCCAAGCATCCAACATCGAACATTTGGCATTCTTGGCATTGCCTGGCATTCCTGGCATTCTTGGCATTGCCTGGCATTCTTGGCATTGCCTGGCATTCTTGGCAT
>CAYOBS010000195.1:3292-7324 GCA_964402305.1 uncultured Planctomycetaceae bacterium
GGCATTGCCTGGCATTCTTGGCATTGCCTGGCATTCTTGGCATTGCCTGGCATTCTTGGCATTGCCTGGCATTCATTGGCATTCTTGGCATTCTCTGGCATTCTTGGCATTCTCTGGCATTCTCTGGCATTCTTGGCATTCTCTGGCATTCTCTGGCATTCTCTGGCATTGCCTGGCATTGCCTGGCATTCGCCGTTTCCCCTCTCCGCGCGGGGTGTCCTATTTGGGGAACATTTTAGCGCAGCCTGTTGACATATAGCAACATCATGTCGTATATTACCTGCGCACCTCTTTACCGATAGTCATGCGAAAAGACCTTCAAGCAATGTTGACCGGGGTTCTCGACGCCCTTGCCCAGGCGGCGCTGGTGGCGACCAGGGACGGGGAGATTCTGCTCCGTAACACCAATGCTTACAGCATGTTGCCGCAGGGTGACAGGATCGAGATAGTGCTGGACCTTGGCAGCAGCCAGGAGATCAACTGGACGGTCGAGATGAACGCCCTGGCCGACGGGGCGCCGCGAGTGGTACACCGCAACGTCAGGATTTCCGGCCCGGCCGGCCGGCAACTTGCGGTAGATGTCACGGTCAGGCCCCTGCACTGCGGAATCAAAGCCGGCAAGCTGAGCGATGGGGCCTGCGTGCTGGTGCTGGTCGAGGAGGTCTCGTCGCGGATTTCCATGGAGCGTCGCCTGGCCGCCGGCGAGCGCCTGGCGGCGACGGGCTCAGTGGCGGCCAAAGTCGCCCACGAGCTCAACAACCCGCTGGACGGCGTGATGCGGTATCTCGGCCTGGCCGAGCGGTGCAGCGGGCCCGAGGCCGCGCGGTACCTCACGGCCGCCCGCGAGGGGCTGATGCGTATGGCCCAGATCATCCGCGGCTTGCTGGACCAGGGGCGTCCGTGGCAGATGGCCGGCGAGCGGACCGGCGTGCAACACCTGCTGGACGAGGCGGTCAGCGTGATGCAGCCGCGGGCCCACTCGCTGGGCGTGACGGTAATCTGCGACTTCGACGACCGAGTTCAGGGCCTCGTCGAGGGCTCGGTCTTCCAGGTTTTCTGCAACATCATAAAAAACGCCCTGGACGCGATGCCCACCGGCGGACGGCTCACGATCAGCCTCGCCCCGGCGCGCAAGGGCTGCGAAGTTCTCTTCGCCGACAGCGGCTGCGGCATGTCCGCCGACCAGGCCGAGCGGATATTCGAGCCGTTCTACACGACCAAGCCGCCTGGCGAGGGCAGCGGGCTTGGCCTGACCCTGTGCCGTGAGATACTCCAGCACATCGGCGGCTCGATAGGCGCCGAGTGCAACCTCGGCGGCGGGACGATCTTCCGCGTGCAACTGCCGCTGCGACCGACCTGCCCGCCGGCCGGGACGGACAAGAAAGAGGAATGAGGCTGTGAATGAATTGACCACAGAGGCACGGAGGTACAAAGGTGAAGAAACGCAGTACTCTATTGCTGCATCTTTTATAATCTCTGTGTCTCTGTGCCTCTGTGGTGATCCTCTTTTTCTTTCACAACCTCAATGAGGAACCAGACATGAACGACACCGGCCAGGCCAAGGCCAGCATCCTGCTCGTCGACGACGACCAGATCATCCTCGACAGCCTCGGCGGCTTTCTGGAGCTCGACGGCTACGACGTCACCATCGCCTCCACCATCGCCAAGGCAATCAACTGCCTCAAGGCCTCGCAGTTCAACCTGGTCATCACCGACGTCTCGATGCCCGCCAGCGACGGCTTCGAGCTGCTCCGCTACGTCAAGGCCGAACACGAGGAGGTGGTGGTCATCCTCTTGACAGGCTACGGCACGATCGAATCCGCCGTCGAGGCCATCAAGCTCGGAGCGTACGACTACCTGACCAAGCCGATCATCGACGACGACGTTCGCCTGGCCGTCCAGCGGGCGCTCCAGCAGCAGCGCCTCCTGGCTGAGAACCGCCATCTCCGCCAGGCCCTTTCCGACCGCTACAGCTTCCGCAACATCGTCGGGCAGGACTACCGCATGGCCAAGGTCTTCGACCTCATCGACGCCGTCGCCGACAGCCGGACCACCGTGCTGGTCACCGGCGAGAGCGGCACGGGCAAGAGCATGATCGCCCGGGCGATCCACGCCCACTCGCCGCGGGCGGGCGGGCCGTTCATCGAGGTTGCCTGCGGCGCCCTGCCGGACACGCTGCTGGAGAGCGAGCTCTTCGGCCACGTGCGCGGGGCGTTCACCAACGCGGTGACCGACAAGATGGGCAAGTTCGCCGCGGCGGATACCGGGACGATCTTCCTGGACGAGGTCGCCACCGCCAGCCCGCAGCTCCAGGTAAAACTGCTGCGCGTGCTCCAGGAGCGGCAGTTCGAGCCTGTCGGCTCCAACGCCACGCAGACATCCGACGTGCGGGTCATCCTTGCGACCAACCACGACCTGCGGGCCGAAGTCGCGGCCGGGCGGTTCCGAGACGACCTCTACTACCGCATTAACGTGGTGAACATCGACCTGCCGCCGCTTCGCGAGCGGATAGGGGACATCTGCCTGCTGGCCGAGCACTTCCTGACCAAGTACCTCGACGGCAGCAACCGGCGGATCGAGGGATTCTTGCCCGAGACCCTCGAGCTCATGCAGCGATACAACTGGCCGGGCAACGTGCGCGAACTGGAGAACTGCGTCGAGCGCGCCGTCGTGCTCTGCCGCAAGAGCATAGTAAGCCCCGACGACCTGCCGCCGAACATGCTCCAGAGCCTCTTGGCCCCGGCCGGGGCAATGTCGGCGACCCCGGCCGGCACGACCCTCGCCAAGGCCCTGGAAAGCCCGGAAAAGCAGATCATCCTGGCCAGCCTGCAAGCCCACAACGGCAACCGCCAGGCCACCGCCGACGACCTCGGCATCAACCGCACGACACTGTACAAGAAGATGAAAAAGTACGGGCTGCTGTGAGGGGGAGGGGAGAAGAAGAGAAGAAGAGAAGAAGTAAGAAGTAGGTAGTAGTTAGGAAGTAGGAAGACGAAGAAGCAGGAAGAAGAAGCAGGTCGTAGGTCCTAGCTCTTAGGCCTGCCTGCCGGTAGGCAGGTCATAGGGTGGCAGAGCCGCGATGCAGCCGCAGACGCGACATGTTGCCATTTGCCAACAGGCAGCATAGAGCGAAGCCCTTGGAGTGCGGCGACAAGTCATGCGAAGCATGACGACCTCGCCGCTTTGGATCGCATGCAAACGCATCGCCGGAAGCCAAAGCGGCGGCATGGCCGCCGCAGTCCACAGTTCGCCCTACGCCGGGAGCAAGAGAACTTGATAGAGCAACAAGGTAGATACGAAATCCTTCGCGCGATGCTGCCGGCGCTGGCCGGGGCAACTGTGCTGGCTATTCTTTGGGTGGCCGGCGAGTTCCTTCCAAACTATGGATTCTGGTCTTGGATTGGGGCGATTCCATACACGTTCTATGACTCCAGTGGGGAGGACTTTCCGTCGATAGCATTGGGCGGACAGGCGTTTCTGGTGTGGGTTCTGGCCAATGCCTATTTCGCTCTTGGCCCGATGGTTGCCTTCATGTTCTCGCGGGGCAAAACGGCACACATTCTTTCGATAGCCCTGCTGCTGGGCGTCATAACACATGGTTGCGTGAGTTCTGTGTCGTTCTGCGGCTTCATAGCGGAATGGAACGGAACCACTGTTACGCTTGCCAAACTGGCTGATTGGGCTTGGCCCGCCTTTGCATGGATCTTCGCCCTGTCTTTTGGCGGGGCGGCGGTCGGGATTGCTTTGCAGAGGATATGGCGCGTCATCGCGCTAAGATCAGCCCGCCGCCGTGCGGCCCAGCCTGGGTGATCATTGGGCATTTGCCAACAGGCATCATAGAGCGAAGCCCTTGGAGTGCGGCGACGAGTCCCGGCGCGCCGGGCCGACCTCGCCGCTTTGGCTTCCGGCGGTGCGCTGGCAAACAAGCCAAAGCGGCGAGGTCGGCCTGCTTCGCAGGCCTCGTCGCCGCACTCCAAAGGGCAAGCCGCTGCCGAGACATTCTCCAGTTGGCGGGGCGCAGCGAAACGCGAC
>CAYOBS010000196.1:0-4965 GCA_964402305.1 uncultured Planctomycetaceae bacterium
GAGTGTGTGGTGCCCGGCAAGCCCGACTTCCTGTTTTCTTTAGCCCCGGACGGGGCGGAAGCATTTGGCCGGGGGCGTAAGCCCCCGGTTTGTGGAACTCCCTCTGAATGAGCCCCGGAGGGGCGACAGAAGGCTGATCCATTCGCATCAACTTGGGTTCTTTCTGTCGCCCCGTCGGGGCTCTGCTTATATAGAGACTCTTTCCGGGGGCTTACGCCCCCGGCCAAATGCTGTCGGCCCTTCGGGCCTGAAAGGCCAAGCCGCCCGGCTTCGCCTTCGGCTACGCCGTGGCAAGCAATCCGTCCGGCTTCGCCTTCGGCAGCGCCGTGGCAAGCAATCAGCCCCTCGGCTTCGCTCGTTGCTGCGATCCCGTCAACCGGGAATCCGCAATCCGCATTCCTCAATCCGCAATTCCCCAAATCCGCCTTGTTCGCCAGCACGATCATGGGCGCGTTTGGGTTGGCCTGGCGGAGGCGTTGGAGCAGGTTTGCATCTTCGGGCGTGAGGCCATCGGCGGCGTCCAGGACGAAGCAAACGACGTCGGCGCGGCGCACGGCAGCCTGGGCGGCGTTGTCGGCGGCGGCCGCCAGAGTGTCGTGGTCCCCGATCAAGTCCCCCGGCGTGGCGAATCCGGCGGCATCCTGCAATATCGCGGCCTGGCCGGAAGGCAGCGCCAGCGGCGCGGCCAGCACATCGCGCGTCGTGCCTGCAAGGGCGGAGACTATCGCCCGGTCCTGGCCTGTAAGGGCGTTGAGCAGGGAGCTTTTCCCCACGTTGGGCCTGCCCGCCAGTACAACGCGGGGCTGATTGGCGGTCTCGGGCATCTCGCCGGCAGTCCGGGCCGCGGCTCGAAGCCCTCGCGCCTCGCCGGCCAGGGCGATGGAAAGCTCGCGGGCGCCCGCAAGGTGGATGTCCTCGTCGGCCAGGTCGATGGACGCCTCGACGGTCGCCATTGCCTCAGCAAGGCGGGCGGCCGCGTCGCGGCACAGCCGGCTGACCCTGCCGCCCAGCACCGACATTGCCGAGCGAAGCCGTGCATCGTTCGCGGCGTTGATGACGTCCGCGACGGCCTCGGCGGCTGACAGGTCGATCCGCCCGGAGAAAAACGCCCGCGCCGTGAACTCTCCCGGCCCGGCCTGCCTGGCCCCCGCCGCCACCAGGGCGTCCACAAGGGCACCCGCCGCGGCTGGGCTGCCCGGCAGGTGCAGCTCGACCACGTCCTGCCGCGTGTAGCTCCGTGGGGCGCGAAAGACGTACGCCCTGGCCGGCAGGTCGATTGGCGCCGAGGCCGGCCCGAACGAGACCACGCCGTCGACGCAGCGAAAGCCCCCCACCGCTTCAAGCGCAGGGGCCGGGTGTTCGGGCGCAAATACCCGCCCGGCCAGACTTAGGGCATCGGGTCCGCTGAGGCGCACGATAGCCCTGGCCCCGGCGCCGGCCGCGGAGGAAATCGCGACAATCGTGTCGTCCGTCAGATACATGGTTCGGTCTTAGGATTGTCCCCTGTGCCCTGCCGAAGAAGAAGAAGAATATGCCCTGCCTGCCCCGTTGGGAACGGGCACACTACGAACGCCAGAGGCGTGAGCCAACCACACGCGGAGCGTTCACCATAGGTCCCATAGGGCGCATAGGACCTATTCGCGCTAGCCAATCGTACGCGGAGCGTTCGTAGTTACGCCGTAGGGCGTTATTCTTCTTTGTGCCCCGGTGAACATCAACGATCAGAAATCTGCTTGAACTTCATCTTCCCAGCCGGTATGAAGAAGTGTTCCAGTCGGTCGAGGACACTTTACAAGTAAAGAGGGTTATTCATGGGACAGATGCTTGATGGCTTGCTCAAGCTGCAATCTATAGAACGGGACCTCTCCCAGGTTCGTCGCCGGCTGAAGTCCAGGCAGAGCGCCGTGGACCTCCAGCAGCGGCGGATCGACCAGCACCAGCAGCAGTGGGAGGCACTCCACGAAAAGACAAACACGCGACACAAAGACGCCGACAGGTACGAGTTGGACCTTCGCCAGTCCGAGGATCACGTCGCCAAGCTCCGCTCGGCCCTCAACACGGCCAAGACCAACAAAGAATACGCCGCCATCCTCACGCAGATCAACACCCTCAAAGCCGACAACGCCAAGCTTGAAGAGAGCACGCTCAGGATCATCCAGGACATGGACGCCGTGCGCGTCGAGGCCAACAAGGTCAAGCAGCAGATCGAGGCCGAGAAAAAGCGCCTCGACGAGATCATGCAGACCAATTCCGCGGAGATCGAAAAGCTCACCGGCATGATGGCCGAACTGAAAGCCAAGCGTGACAAAGCGGCCGAGGGCCTTGCCACCGACAACCTGGCGGTCTTCCAGCGCGTTGCCGACCGATACGACGGCGAGGCGATGGCCCCCGTCCAGGTCGAAGGCAAGAAGCCGCCGTACGACTATATCTGCGGGGGCTGCTATATGTCGCTCAGCGCCGAGCACGCAAATGCCCTGCGGGTGCGGGATGAGATCCGCACATGCAACAACTGCGGGCGCATCCTGTACATGGAGCCAAACCAACCGACGTAAGGAGCCCGGCCATTACCGGCGGCTCGGCGCAAGACTGTAGCGGGAAAGTAGCGGAAAGTAGCGGGAAAGAGGACTGATGAGCGGTAATTCGTTGCGTGTTACGATGCATGTGGATGGCGGGGCACGCGGCAATCCCGGACCGGCCGGGGCGGGCGTGGTTATCTCCGACGCCGCCGACGGCGGGGTCATTTACGAGGCAGGGCTTTTCCTCGGCCACGCGACTAACAACGTCGCGGAGTACAAGGGAATGCTCCACGGCCTGGAGATGGCCCGGGCGCTCAAGGCCCACGAAGTGGAGGTCGTCAGCGACTCGGAACTGCTCGTTCGGCAGATGAACGGGCAGTACAAGGTAAAGAACGCCGGACTTCTGCCGCTTTACAAGCGGGGCAAGGTTCTGGCCGCGGGCTTCGAGGCGTGCAGCTTCCGGCACGTGCGCCGCGAACAGAACGTCCTGGCCGATGCGCTGGTCAACCGGGCAATCGACGAAAAAAAGAATGTCGAAGGCGCGGCGAGGTAGGAGCAATACGGCGGAACCCGTTAAGAAAAGGCGGAACCGGGAACCGGGAACAGTGGAACAGGAAACCTGGAATCCGCACGCGGTGGGGATAGGTTCTCGCGTGGTGTGGCGCCGGTGCCCTCACCGGCGTTCTCGCCCGCCCCGCGTGCGTGGGAACAAGCCTGAAGCCTTGCCCCTGTGCCCTGAAGTCTGTAGCCTGAAGTCTGTACCCTGAAGTCTGTAGCCTGAAGCCTGAAGCCTGAAGCCTTGCCCCCTGAAGCCTGAACAATGGCGCGGTTTTCGGAACAATTCATTCAGCAGGTCGCGCAGGCGACCGATATCGTCGAGCTTGTCGGCCAATACGTTGCGCTGACAAAACGCGGGCGCGAGTACGTCTGCATCTGCCCGTTCCACGACGACCACAAGCCCTCCATGTACGTCGCGCCCGCAAAGCAGATATTCAAGTGCTTCTCCTGCGGCGCCGGCGGCGGCGTATTCCAGTTCCTGTGCCTGTACGAAAAAATGGCGTTCCCAGAGGCAGTCAAGGCCCTGGCTGAGAGGGCACACATACCCCTGCCGGCCGAGAGCTGCCAGGCCCCGGCCGGGCCCGGCGGCGTGAGCAAGACCGACCTGGCCGAAGTGATGAGCTTCGCGGCGCACTTCTACCGCGCCCAGCTTCGCGGGCAAGCCGGCGCCGCCGCACTGGCCTACGCCCGCGGCCGGGGATTTACGGACGATTCCATCGAACGCTTCGGCCTGGGCTACGCCCCGAGCGGATGGGACTGCCTGCTGCGGGCGGCGCGAAGCAAAAACGTGCGCGACGCCCAGCTCGCCGCCGCCGGGCTGGTGATCCAGCGCGACGAGGGCGGCTACTACGACCGCTTCCGCGACCGCCTGATGTTCCCGATCCTGGACCCCGGCGGCAAGGTTATCGCCTTTGGCGGCCGGGCTCTGGACCCCAACGACCGCGCCAAGTACCTCAACAGCGCCGAGTCGATCCTGTTCGACAAGTCCGGCAACCTTTACGCGCTTAACTGGGCCCGCGAGGGCATCGTCGCCACCGGCACGGCCGTGGTGGCTGAGGGATACCTCGACGCGCTTATCCCTCTCCAGGCCGGGATATCCAACATCGTCGCCACGCTGGGCACGTCGCTTACCGAGCAGCACGTCCGGCTGCTGAGCCGCTACGCCCGGGAGGTGGTCCTGGTTTTCGACGCCGACGCGGCCGGGGCAAAGGCGGCCGACCGCGGGCTGGAGATGTTCCTGGCCCAGCGGATCCACGTCCGCGTCGCGACGATCCCGGCCGGGAAGGACCCCTGCGATTTCGTCCTGGCCGAGGGCGCCGAGGCGTTTGGACGCCTGGTATCCGAGGCGCCCGATGCCCTCCAGTACGCCTGGCTCCGCCGGCAGGCAGCCTGGCAGGCCGCGGGCGGGAATCTGGCCGACCGCAGGGCCGTCGTCGAGGATTTCCTGCGGATTGTCGTCACCAGCACGTCCTTTGACGCGATAGATGAGATCCGCCGCGGGCAGTTGGCCCAGCACATCGCGCACATGCTCAACATCCCCGCGCCGGATCTCCAGCAGCAGATGCGGCGAATGGCCAAGCATCTCAGCCGCGCCGGCGCCCAGAACGCCCGTGCCGCCCTCGCGGCCGCCGAGAGCTGGGCACCCGACGCCGCAGCCGGCCAGGCTGAACGAGAATTGCTGGAAGTCCTTGTAAATATGCCTGATATGTTCGATATGGCAGCCGAAAGGATCGACTGGCAGGACTTCCAGGACCCCAGCCTGCGGCAGGTCGCCGCGAGGGTCTGGGCGCTCGGGCACGCCCACCGGCTGAGCCTGGAGGACCTCCTGGCCGATGAGGACCTGCTGGGCCTCGGCGGGCTGCTGACCGATTTGTCCGCCGCCGGCGAAAAA
>CAYOBS010000196.1:5065-7317 GCA_964402305.1 uncultured Planctomycetaceae bacterium
GGACCTGCTGGGCCTCGGCGGGCTGCTGACCGATTTGTCCGCCGCCGGCGAAAAACGCGGAAAGTATGATGCGACTTTTCAGGGAGCGGTCACCCATATTCTGTATCTGCGCGAGATACGCGAGAGTGCCACCCGCCCAACCGAGGTCTATGATGATGAGAACCTCAGACGCATTGATGAGGCCCACAGACGCATGGCGGCAACAGCGTCAGAGGACATCAAAAAGCAGAGTTTTGAAGACCACGCGCCGGAATCCCGCCGCCAGCCAAAGATTACATAGCAAAAGGCTTGCGGCTGCAACAAAATGCGCAGGCAAATCCACTGCCAGGGCATTCTCCCGTTTGGTGGGACGCCAAGAAACGCGAAGCCTTTGGAGTGCGGCATCAAGCCCCGGCGCGCCGGGGCGCCCACGCCGCTTTTGCTTGCCGCCCCCCTGTATCTTCGTTGGCTCAGAACGTCGGCGAAATCCGTCCGTACCGGATACGTTTGGTGGCGTTTGTAAAGTTTCTTCCGCCGCCGAGCAAAAGCGGCGAGGGCGCCCTGCTTCGCCAAGGCTACGCAGGGCTTGTCGCCGCACTCCATATAGCCGCCGGTAATCAGGTCGCTCTTTTTTGCAAGACCCCCGCCATCGGGCATTGACTTACGAGAGGATGGCGGAATATAATGCAGGGTTCGTTTACGTTCAATCACGGCTATGCCGTTGCCAGGAGTCGCGGGATGACGGACTCGTTGAGTTCCAGTGTTAAGAAGCTTATCGCCAAGGGCAAGCAGCGCGGTTATCTCACCTACGAGGAACTGAACGCTGACCTTCCCGACGAGGCGGTTTCGCCGGATAAGTTGGACTCGCTGCTGATGACCCTCGACGAGTTGGGCATCGAGCTGCTGGATGAGTCGGAAGTCGATCGGCGCGAGGCCTTCGCCGACGGCGAGGAGGAAGAGGTCCCCGCCGAGAAGGAAGAAGAGGAGAAGGCCGAGGCCGAGGAACTGGAGTCCGGCAGCCGGCGGATCGACGACCCCGTCCGCATGTACCTCACGCAGATGGGCCAAATCCCACTGCTGACGCGCGAGCAGGAGATCAACCTCGCCCGCAAGATCGAGATGACCCGCATGCACTTCCGCCGGCGGGTGCTCGAGAGCGACTACTGCATCCAGCAGGCGACGGAGATACTTCACCAGGTCCGCGACAGCGACCTGCCGTTCGACCGCACGATGAAGGTCTCGACCGCGGAGAACCTCTCCAAGGAGACCATCACCGAGCGCATGCCCGCCAACCTCGGCACGATCCAGAAGATCATCGTCGGCAACCAGAACGAATGGCAGATCATCCGCAACCCGCGAACGCCCCCGTCCGGCCAGCGAAAGGCCCGGCGGAACCTGTGGCGCCGCCGCCGCCGCGCGGCCAGGCTGCTGGAGGAGCTCAGCCTGCGGACCAGCAAGATCCAGCCGCTGATGAAAAAGCTCCAGCACATCTCCGACAAGATGTGGGAGCTCGAGCGGATGGTCGCCTCGGCCGGCGATAACGGCACGCCCCCCGAAGACGTCGAGGTAATGGGCGAGGAGCTGGAAGGCATGATCGACCTGGTCTACGAGGAGCCCGAACTGCTCCGCAAGCGGGTCAAGGCCATCCAGAAGGTATTCAACGACTACGAGCAGGCCAAGCGCGAACTCTCCGGCGGCAACCTCCGCCTGGTAGTCTCGATCGCCAAGAAGTACCGCAACCGCGGGCTGTCGTTCCTGGACATCATCCAGGAAGGCAACACCGGCCTGATGAGGGCGGTTGACAAGTACGAGTACCGCCGCGGGTACAAGTTCAGCACCTACGCGACCTGGTGGATCCGCCAGGCCATCACGCGGGCCATCGCCGACCACGCGCGCACCATCCGCATCCCCGTGCACATGATCGAGACGATGAGCAAGCTGCGGAACATCTCCAAGCGCCTCGTCCAGGAGCTAGGCCGCGAGCCAACCATCGAGGAAATCGCCGTCCAGGCCGGGATGAGCGTCACCGAGGCGCGCCGCGTCCTGAAAATCTCGCGGCATCCCATCAGCCTCGACCGGCCCGTCGGCGAGAGCGAGGACAGCTACTTCGGCGACTTCATCGAGGACGAGACGGCCGAGAGCCCCGTCGAGTCCGCCGGGACGGAGATGCTCAAGGACCGCATCGAGGAAGTGCTCAAGACGCTCACCTACCGCGAGCGCGAGATCATCAAGCTTCGCTACGGCATCGGCGACGGCTACACCTACACGCTGGA